>CAJAXU010000138.1 GCA_903948045.1 uncultured beta proteobacterium
GCAGCCATCCAGGATGACCGCGTTGCGTTCGGGCTCGAAGGCCGCCACCGCAGCCTTGATCCAGTGCACCCCGTGCGGCAGCAGCGAGGCCATGGTGCGGGCCGTGAACGCGGCATCAAACACACCGGCGCCCACCATGGTCCAGCCCGGCTGGTAGTAATGGATGTCGGCCGGGTCAATGATGGCCACATCCAGGTTCGGGCTGCGCGCCAGCAGGCTGGCGGCAGCCGCAATACCGGCGGCGCCGCCGCCGATGATGACCACATCATGGCTGGCGTCCGCCACTTCTACCGGGGTCTTGCCACCGTTGATGATTCGGCGCACCAAAGCTTTGAGGTCATAACCGGCCCGGCTAGCGGTTTCAATGATCTCGGGCAGGGGCAATTTGCCGGCATTGGCCAGGGCCCACATGGTGGTGGAGCGCATGCCGGAGCGGCAGTAGGCCAGCACCGGCTTGGGCAGCTCGTCCATCAATTGCCCAAAGGCAGCACCCTGCTCGTCAGTCACCTTGCCGGTCTCGGCTGGCAGGTAACGGGCCTGCAGGCCGGCCGCTTGCGCAGCTTGTTCGATCTCCTTGAAACCGGTCTGGTCGGCGCCTTCGCCATCCGGCCGGTTGCAGATGACCGATTTGAAGCCAGCCTGAGCGATGGCCGGCAGGTCGGTGGCCGAGATTTGCGCGGCCACCGACAGCACGGGGGTCAATAATTTGATGTCCATGAAAAACGCTCCTGATGATGAGGTTTAGCGCGCAGTGGCCTGTCTGGCCCGCGGCTGATGGATAAAGCGATCCGCCGCTTCGAACAGGATCATTCCCACGACCATGGCCGCCACAAAAACAGCGGCCTTAGGCTGCCCTGAAAACACAGACACGAGCGCCGGGCCCGGACAAAAGCCAGCCAGGCCCCAGCCGGCGCCAAAGAGCAGCGCGCCGATGACCAACCGGCGGTCGATCTGATTCGCCTTGGGCAGATGCAGCGCACCGCCCAAAAAACTGGTGGTTCGCTTCTTTGCCACGGCAAAAGCGAAGACGCCGACCAGGATGGCCCCACCCATCACCAAAGCCAGGGACGGGTCCCAGGAGCCGAACAGATCCAGAAAGCCCAGCACCTTGCCAGGATCCGACATGCCAGACAGCAACAGGCCCATGCCGAACAATAGGCCAACCACAAATTCACTGATTCTTTGCATGACCCAAACCCTCAAAACAGATGACGAACGACGTAGACAATGGCAAAGCCGGCACCCATGAAGGTCATGGTGGCCACCAGTGAGCGGGGCGACAGGCGGGACAGGCCGCAAACGCCGTGGCCGCTGGTGCAGCCGGAGCCATAGCGGGTGCCCAGGCCCACCAGCAGGCCAGCCGCCACGATGAGCGCGTAGCCGGCGTCAATACGCGGCGCGGCGAGAAAGCCCGTGGGTGCGATCCAGGCAAAGGCCAGGGGCGCCGCCGCCATGCCCAGCAGGAATGACAAACGCCAGCCGATGTCCCCTATGCGGGGTGACAACAGTCCGCCCAGAATGCCGCTGATGCCCAAAATGCGGCCGTTGAACAGAATGAATACCGCGGCGGCAAGCCCCAGCAAAATGCCACCGCTCAAGGACGCCCACGGCGTGAAATGTGCCCAATCTATCGTCATTGCTTACTCCTCTTTTTTTCCACAAAACTGTCCATACAAAACCTGCATCACCGCCAGCGCCTGCGGGCTGCTGAGCTGGTAGTAAATCGCCTTGCCCTCGCGGCGCGTTGTGACCAACTCTTCATCGCGCAGCACCGTAAGCTGCTGCGACAGGGTCGGCTGCACGATCCCTAGCATCTCCTCCAGCTCGCCCACACGCTTTTCGCTCAGGCTGAGTTGGCACAAGATCAGCAAGCGGTCGGCATTGGCCATGACTTTCATCAGCCGGCAAGCCTGCCCGGCCGCAGCCTGCATCTCAGATAGCTCCAACATCTCTGAATTCATTGGTACCTCCCGTGATTAACTTGACACGCCAGTTGGCTTGGCAGCGCCGATTTCGTCATGATTTATATTCTATTGACAAATATATTGTTTGTCAATAGACTATCGATAACTTAATTGAAATTGAAAGGAAGCCACCATGAACCCTCCCAACACGGCCTGCCAAGTCCACGGCATTTTTGACAAGGCCACCTGGACCGTCACCTATGTTGTGCACCAGGGCCCGGGCACGGCCTGCGCCATCATTGACTCGGTGCTCGATTACGACCCCAAGTCCGGCCGCACGCGCCACACCTCGGCCGACAAGGTCGTGGACTACGTTCGCACCAACGACCTCAAGGTGGCCTGGATTCTTGAAACCCATGCCCATGCGGACCACCTGACGGCTGCACCCTACCTCAAGGCGCAGCTCGGCGGCAAAACTGCCATTGGCCATCACATCACCGCCGTGCAAGAGGTGTTCAAGGGCATCTTCAACCTGGAGCCCGGCTTCAAGGCCGACGGTTCGCAGTTCGACCACCTGTTTGCCGAGGATGAGGCGATCCAGGTCGGCGGGCTGACAGGTAAAGCGCTGGCTGTGCCGGGCCACACGCCGGCTTGTGTGGCCTACCAGTTTGGCGACGCCGTTTTTGTGGGCGACACCCTGTTCATGCCCGATGTCGGCACCGCTCGCTGCGACTTCCCCGGCGGCAATGCCAGTACCCTGTACGCCTCCACCCGCAAGATCCTGAGCCTGCCGCCGCAGACCCGGCTGTTCATGTGCCACGACTATCCCCCCAACGGGCGCGAGGTGACTTTCGAGACCACGGTGGCTGAGCAGCGCGCCCACAACATCCATGTGCACGACGGCATCACCGAGCAGCAGTTCGTGGAGATGCGAACCCGCCGTGATGCCACACTGGAGATGCCGGTGCTGATCCTGCCGGCGGTGCAGATCAATATCCGTGCTGGCGAGATGCCCCCCAAGGAAGACAACGGCATCGCTTACGCCAAGATTCCGCTCAACGCGCTGTAAGCCCCAGCACAAAAGGGCGAACCGTGCTACCGTCGTTCCTTCGTTCACAAGGTCAGACAACAACGAGGACAAGGGGACTTGATGCGCCGGCCCGCCCTTTACAGCCAATCGCGCCCAACACCGACGGCGGCGCCCGACCGCCCAGCGGTCGCACCACCACCTGGCCGCCGGTCGCCCCGGGTGGCTCTGGCGTCTTCATTAGCAGGGCTTCGCAACATCTCTCCCTCTGACCCGCGCCTGCTGTGGTCGGCCATGGCCCTGATGGCCCTGGCATTGGCGGTGTGCATCACCCTGTTGCTGACCCGTGGGCCGCGGGTGCTGACGCAAAAAGACATCAACGCAGCGGTGCTCAAGACGCTAGAAAACACCACATTGCCATCGGCTGCTGCCAAAGCCTACGAGGCGGTGCTGCCCTCGGTGGTGCGTGTCATGGCCTACGCCCGAGGCAAGGACGACGACGACGACCAGGGCATGGGCGTGGGCACCGGCGTGGTGATCGTCGACAAGGGCGTGATCCTGACCAATCTGCACGTGATCCAGGGTGCCCACACCATCAAGGTGGTGTTTGCCGACGGTCTGGAATCGACCGCGCGGGTCATTGGCACCCAGCCCGAGAACGATCTGGCCGTGCTGCAAGCGGACAAA
>CAJAXU010000139.1 GCA_903948045.1 uncultured beta proteobacterium
CCCGACATGGCCATGGCCGGCGGCACCGGCGCCGCCCAACTACCCGCCGCCCTGGCCAGCGTGCAGGCCTGGGTCGCCGAGCGGCTTTGACGTGGCGCGGCGGATTTCAGGTTGAGCCGGTGATGACGACCGGCCGCGACATGGCCGCCATCTCTGTCATTCCGCGCCCCTCTGTTATTCCGCGTCCCTCTGTCATCCCGCGTCCCTCTGTCATCCCCGCGCAGGCGGGGATCCATCCCTCGCCATGCCAGGCTGCCATCGGCCTGGCCCTGATCTGAGCTAGTGCGCTTTGCACTTGCAGGCCGCTACCTCGCACTGGCGGGCGGCGTGGTTCGCGTTCTCCGGCCCACGCTCGCGGGCTCATGCTTTTGGCCGGTTGAAGCTGCTGCGTCAACGTCGGGTTTTGGTTGGCTGCCGGGTGGGCAACCGCGAATGGGGCCTGCGCCCGCAAACCCCACCGCCCACCGAGATGGGCGAAGTGGCGCGTGACGGAACAGCCAAGGTCACGGGCCTTGCGATCAGGAGCCGATGTTTGCCGGCTGTTTACGCCGCGCCAACCCTCCTGTCTGGCTGGCGGTTTGGGTGTCCGGGCGCAGGCCCCATTCGCGCTTGCCACAGACTGGGCAAGTCAGCCACGGTGTTGATGAACGAATGTCTGCACGCCGATGCGGTTCAGCGCGAGCGTGGGCCGGAGAACGGATACCCGGACCGCCGGCCTGCCAAAGATCTCAACGCGCCAAGGACGGGTCGACTCGCTGACTCAATTCCTCCAACGCCAACAACCGCCGCGCACTCTCGAATCGTCGAACGAAGCCCGTCAGCGGATCGGTGAATTCCAGCGCCTGGGCGAGCAGTTGCAGGGGGAGTGCCGGGTTGGTGTGGCCTTCGGGCGTCAGGGTGGGGTAGATGCCGTCGCCCAGAATCGGCAGACCCAGCGCGTTCATGTGCACCCGTAGCTGGTGCCGGTGGCCGGTGATCGGCTGCAGCTGGTACCGCGCCAGGGTGCCATGCACGGCCAGCGGCTGGATCAGGGTGCTGGTGTTGGGCGGGCCGGGCAGTTCTTGCTGCTGCATAAAGTGCGCACTGTCGCCGATGCGGGTGTCGCGCCGCAGCGGCCAGGGCAGGGCTGGGTCCCAGCGCGCCGTGGCCTGGTAGGTCTTGCGCATGGTGTGCTGGCGAAACAGCGCCTGGTAGCGGCCGCGCGTGGCAGGCTGCACCGAGAACAGCACCAGCCCGGCGGTGTCGCGGTCGATGCGGTGCAGCGGCACCAGGTCGGCCAGGCCGAGCCGGCGCTTGAGTCGCACCAGCAGGGTCTGCTGCAGGTAGCCGCCTGAGGGCACCACCGGCAAAAAATGCGGCTTGTCGGCCACCACCAGGTGCTCGTCCTGAAACAGCACGGCCTCCTCGTAGGGAATGGGCGCCTCGTCGGGCACCTCGCGGTAGTAGTACAGGCGCAGCGCGGGCTGGTAGGGCCGCGTCGGGGTGACGGGCTGGCCATGCTCGTCCACCACGTCGCCGCGCTGCAGGCGCTGCTGCCAGACCTCGGGCGCGATGGTGGGAAAGCGCTGCACCAGAAACTCCAGCATGGTCGGCCAGGGGCCGGCGGGGAGCGCGACGCAGCTCGGGCCAACGCCGTCACGCAGCGGTGGCAGCATCGGCAACATCGGCAACATCGGCAACAAGGGCGGCAGGGCGTGGCCGCGAGGGCTAGACCCGCTCAAACACCACATCCCACACGCCGTGGCCGAGCCGGATGCCCCGGTTTTCAAACTTGGTCAGCGGGCGGTAGTGGGGTTTGGGCGCGTAGCCGGCCAATTCCGGGTGGCTGGCTGCGGCGCGGTTGGTCAGCAGCGGCTCGGCGCCCAGCACCGCCAAAATCTGCTCGGCGTAGGGTTGCCAGTCGGTGGCGCAA
>CAJAXU010000140.1 GCA_903948045.1 uncultured beta proteobacterium
CAAAGACCCAGGCTCCGGCGCCAACGGCGGCGACCTGGATTGGGCCAGTGCTGGTAACTACGTGGCTGAATTTTCAGCCGCCCTGACCAAGCTGGCCAAGGGCAAGCTGACCGAAACGCCAGTCAAGACCCAGTTCGGCTTTCACATCATTCGCCTCGACGATGTGCGGGACACACAGTTGCCCAAGTTTGACGACGTCAAGCCGCAAATCAAGCAGCAGCTTGAGCAGCAAAAACTCGGCAAGTTCCAGGAAGATCTGCGCGCCAAGGCCAAGATCGAGTAAAGACCCTCTGGGTGGCGCGGGCGTCTAGCGTCCGCTCACCCAGGCCAGCGCCATCAAGGCACCGATCAGCACAGGCTGGTGCAGCATGTAATAACTCAGGCTCCAGCGTCCCAGCGTGGCGAGCTGGCGGCCGGCACCAGAGAGTGGCTGCGATTGCCGCAGCCAAGTCTTGGTCAGCAGCCACTGACCCGCCGCGACACCCCACCACACCAGGCCTAACCAGGGCAAGACCGGCACATAGTCCTCTGCCACGGGCTTGCGTGTGATCAGGCCCAGCCAATTCAGCGCCGGGCTGTTCAGGTGCTCGGCCCAAGGTGCCAGTGCGCCGGTCAGCAGCGGCTGCGCCGCCCAGGGCAGCGCCAGGGCCAGGGCGCCCAACAGCCAGAGCCAGCGCCCCCAATGGGCACTCAGGCGGGCGATGATGAGCAGCACCGCCATGCCGTGCAGCACCCCAAAATAAATGAAACTCTGTGGGTACATCAGCCAGGAACCCGCCGTGACCAACAGCGCGCAGCCTGCCACCTGAGCCCAGCGCCGCCAAAAGCGCGGCCAGCTTTGTCCCTGGGCCACCGCAATCGCCTGCCCCAGGCCGGCACACAACAAAAACAGGCTGACGATGGCGCTGCGCTGCCAGGTCCAGAACGGATCGAGGTAGAAATTCTGCCGAATGTGACCGAAGTGGTTCAGGTCAAAGCAAAAATGAAAGGCCGTCATCCAGAGCATGGCGACGCCACGTAGGGCGTCGACTCCGTCGATGCGGCCAGTTGGAATCATCGGGAAATCACGTGTCATGCTGACACGATACCCGATTGGGGGCTCAGGTCAGATCAGTCACAAACTGCGACCGTGGCCGACGCACCTTTTTCAGGTTAGCCAGCCAGTCTGCGCCTTCTTCACGGTAGCCCAGCGCCAGGATTGCCACGCTGCGCAGACCGCGTGCCGGCAGGCCGAGGATCTGGTCCACCGCCTTGGGGTCGAAGCCCTCCATCGGCGTGCTATCCACCTCTTCAAAGGCAGCAGCGATCAGGGCGGCGCCCAGACCGATGTAGGCCTGACGGGCGGCGTGCTGGAAATTGACTTCTGGGCCGCGAGCCGGGTAGTTGGTCAGCAACATCTTGCGGTAGTTCTCGGCTGCCTCGTTGACCGCGCCGCCGCGCTCGGCCTTGGATAGGTCGAACATCATGTTGATGCGCTCGGGGGTGTAGTCATCCCAAGCGGCAAACACCAACACATGAGAGCCATCCGTGATGGGGCTTTGACCGTAAGCCGCGGGTTTGATTTGTTCGCGCACGGCGGCGCTGCTGATGGCAATGATCTCAAACGGCTGCAGACCGCTGGAAGTGGGCGCCAGGCGCGCCGCTTCCAGGATGCGTTCAACCTTGTCGGTGGGCACGGTCTTGGCAGGGTTCATTTTCTTGGTGGCATAGCGCCACTGCAGTTTTTGCAAAAGTTCAGACATCAGGTTCTTTATGTAGGTTATGACAGCTTGCCCTGTCATGCAGGGCAAGGGGATGTATTTTGGGGCACGGCGTCCGGGTGACAAGGCAGGGCGCCCAGATTATTTGAGCCCTGCCACCGGTGGCGGCAGGGTTAGCCGCAGTGCCACAGCCAGGAATGAATTACGATATCACTTAAAAAGTAATTCATATTAGGAAACGCCATGCAAAGCACCATCACCGAACGTGGTCAGACCGTGATCCCGGCGGCCATCAGGCGCCAGTTTCATCTCAGCCCCTCAGACAAACTGGAATGGGTGACAGACCAGGACGGCATCCGTGTTGTGCCGGTCCGCGCCAACCCTGTGGAGGCCTTTCGGGGGCAGGGTTTGGGCGGCGGGACGGAGCGCCTGCTGGCGGCTCGGCGACTGGAATTGGCCAAGGAATGAAGCGCTATGTGCTGGACACCTCCGCCCTGCTGACGCTGCGTGACGACGAGCCGGGAGCAGACCGGGTCGCCGAGCTGCTACAGAACGCAGCGAGTGAAAAAGTCAGATGTTACGGCTGCTTCATCTCGTTGATGGAAGTGCTGTACCGGGTCTGGCGCGACGAGAGCGAGGACCATGGGCGGCTGGCCTACCAGCAGTGCCTTAGGCTGCCAATGACCTGGGTGCGAGACAGCGACAGTTTGCTTTTGCGTGCCGCAGAGCTGAAGGCGAAGCACCCGCTGTCCCTGGCAGATGCCTGGATCGCTGCCTGCGCGTTGGAACACAACGCCATCCTGGTCCACAAGGACCCGGAGTTCCAGCCGCTGGATATCCCGCAGGACCTGCTGCCTCTTCGCGCCAAGGTGTGACCTACCTCACCCAGCGCCGCGCGTTATGCCAAAGCTGCATCCAAGGGCTGTGGGCGCTAGGGTCTGCGCTGGTCCAGCTCATCTGGATGTTGCGGAACACGCGCTCCGGGTGCGGCATCATGGCGGTGAAGCGGCCGTCGGCGGTGGTGACGGCCGTGAGGCCACCCGGGCTGCCATTGGGGTTGAAGGGGTAGGCCTCGGTCGCGGCGCCATGGTTGTCGGTGAAGCGCATCGCGGCAATCGCCGCAGCTGGATCGCCCCGGTGCTTGAAGTTGGCGTAACCCTCGCCGTGCGCCACGGCAATCGGCAGGCGGCTGCCAGCCATGCCGGTCAAAAACAGCGAGGGCGAGTCCAGCACCTCCACCATGGACAGACGCGCTTCAAAGCGCTCGCTCTGGTTGGTGGTGAAGCGCGGCCAGGCTTGCGCGCCGGGGATGATGTCGGCCAACTCGGCAAACATCTGGCAGCCGTTGCACACGCCCAGGCCAAAGGTGTCAGCCCGGCCGAAGAAGGCCGCGAACTGGTCGGCCAATGCCGGATTGAAGGTGATGGAGCGGGCCCAGCCAATGCCGGCGCCCAGCGTGTCGCCATAAGAAAAGCCGCCACAGGCCACCAGACCCACAAAATCAGCCAGTCGGGCCCTGCCGCTTTGCAGGTCGGTCATGTGCACGTCAAACGCTTCAAACCCGGCCTCAGAGAAGGCATAAGCCATTTCCACATGCGAGTTGACGCCCTGTTCGCGCAGCACGGCCACGCGTGGGCGGCTCAGCAGCAAGGCCGGTGATGCTATGCTTTTCGTAGCTACAGAGCCATTCCCATCAATGGCTAGAGCCGAATTTGACGGTATAAACACATGCAGGCCAGGGTCAGTCGGCGCGCCGGTTGCGGCATGCTCGGCGTCGGCACAGGCCGGGTTGTCGCGCAGCTGGCAGATTTTCCAGCTGGTGCTGTCCCAGACCTGGTGCAAGTCGGTCAGCGGTGCCTTGAACACCGCCTGGGCGTCACGCCAAACCTGCACCTCGCCCACGCCGCCCTGAATCACAGAGGTGGCCGGGCGGGTTTTGCCGACGAAGTGGCTGTAGCGGCTGAGACCATGTTCGCGCAGCACCTGCATCACCACGCTGCGGCCCTCGGTGCGCACCTGCAGCACCACGCCCAGTTCTTCGTTGAACAGCGCCTTGAGCGTGAGCTCGTCGCGCCGGGCGCTGACCTGGCTTGCCCAGTTCTTGCTGTCGCCGTGCTCGGCCCGGCTGTCGCTGATGCCGTCGCCCTCGGTCACCAGCATGTCCACATTGATCGTGACGCCGACATGGCCGGCAAACGCCATTTCACACACCGTGGCCCACAGGCCGCCGTCACTGCGGTCGTGGTAGGCCAGGATGCGGCCCTCTGCCCGCAGCGCGTTCACCGCCGCCACCAGGGCCACCAGGTCGGCCGGGTGGTCCAGGTCTGGCACCTCGTCGCCGGTCTGGTTCAGGGTTTGCGCCAGCATGCTCGCGCCCATGCGCATGCGGCCGCGCCCCAGATCGATCAGCAGCAGGCTGCTGTCCACCGTGGCATCGAGCTGCGGCGTCAGCGTCCCGCGCACATCGGCCAGAGTGGCAAAGGCGCTGACCACCAGCGACACTGGTGAGCTGACTTTCTTGGCCTGCCCGTCCTCCGACCATTGGGTGCGCATGGACAAGGAATCTTTGCCCACCGGGATCGACACGCCCAGCGCCGGGCACAGTTCCAGCCCCACGGCCTGCACCGTGGCGTACAGCGCCGCATCCTCGCCGGGCTCGCCGCAAGCGGCCATCCAGTTGGCAGAGAGCTTGACGCGCGACAGCTCGATCGGTGCCGCCAGCAGATTGGTGATGGCCTCGGCCACCGCCATCCGGCCCGAGGCGGGTGCATTGACGGCGGCCAGCGGCGTGCGCTCGCCCATGCTCATGGCCTCGCCGGCAAAACCCCGAAAATCCGCCAGCGTCACGGCGCAGTCGGCCACCGGCACCTGCCAGGGGCCCACCATCTGGTCGCGGTGGCTCAGGCCGCCCACAGTGCGGTCACCAATGGTGATCAGAAAGCGTTTGGAGGCCACCGTCGGGCTGGCCAGCACCGCGATGCAGGCCTGCTGCAGGGTGACGCCGTCGAGATTGAGCGGCGCAAACTGGCGGCTTTGGCTGGCCACGTCGCGGTGCATTTTGGGCGGCTTGCCCAGCAGCACGTCCATCGGCATGTTCACCGGCAGGTCGGCGGGTTGGGCGGCTTCGGCATCGCTCAGCACGAGCTGGCGTTCCTCGGTCGCCACGCCCACCAGTGCAAACGGGCAGCGCTCGCGCTCGCACAAAGCGCTGAACAGGGGCAGCGACTCGGGGGCAATGGCCAGCACATAGCGCTCCTGGCTCTCGTTGCACCAGATCTCCTTGGGCGCCATGCCACTTTCTTCCAGCGGCACCGCGCGCAGGTCGAAGCGGGCGCCGCGGCCGGCGTCGTTGGTCAACTCGGGGAAGGCATTCGACAAGCCACCGGCGCCGACATCATGGATTGCCAGGATCGGGTTGCCCAGGCCGCCCGGGCCGCTGTCCAGCCCTAGTGCCCAGCACTGGTTGATGACCTCTTGCGCCCGGCGCTCGATCTCCGGGTTGCCGCGCTGCACCGAATCAAAATCCAGCTCGGCCGCATTGGCACCCGTGGCCATGGAGCTCGCCGCACTGCCGCCCATACCAATGCGCATGCCGGGGCCGCCCAGCTGAATCAGCAGACTGCCAGCAGGGAATTCAATCTTGTGGGTCTGCGTGGAGTCGATGACGCCAAGCCCGCCCGCGATCATGATGGGCTTGTGGTAGC
>CAJAXU010000141.1 GCA_903948045.1 uncultured beta proteobacterium
AACGTTCAGCGCGCCGTCCTCAAGATCGCCGATGAGCATGATGCCGCCAGGCGTCCTGTGGCCGATGGTGACACTGCTGTACCCGTTGGCCAAAGCTGACATGTCGCGAGAGCCTAGCTCCATGTAGCCCGAGTCAACACCGGCCGAGAAGTCAGACCCAAAGCGCGACTGGCCAGCGCCACCAATGCGGTAGTTCTGAGCGTCAGACATGGTGCGGATCACCAGGGTGCCGCTCCCGGATACTTTGTTATTGCCCGAGGAAAAATTAATATCGTCGGCACGAATGCTGATATTGCCGCCTGCGCCCGTGCTAATTACGCCTGACGCGAGGGTGAGCTCCGCTTCACGGGCTGCCAGCTGAATATCGATGTTGCCAGTGGCGGCATACAAACCCCCATTGACGCGGCCGCTGCTGACAATGCTGATATCGCCCACTGCACGCAACACGATGTCGTGATCAGCCACGACGCTAGACGTACCGCGATTGACAACGGTCAACTCTGCCAGGTCAGTATTCAATGTGCCCTGCACGCCGGAGGCCGCAATATTGAAGGTTGCCTTGGGTGCTACCAGCTTTGCTTGAAAAGTGCTTACGTCAAGAACGCCGGCGGCATCCAAGTTAAGGTCAGTGCTCCCCCAGCTTGCAGGCGCATTAGACGGGGTAAAACCCGTCTTGATAACGGTTTGACCAGCGGCGTCGTTGAGGTCGATTCGCTCCAGACTGTCGTTAAAGTTCACCGTCCTGGTCTTGCCACCACTGGAGGTCACCACCAGCTGATGGTCATTCAGCTGCAAAGGTGCCGCCGATGTAAAGTTATCCAAAACCAGTCTATCAACGCCGCCCGAGGCGTCGATGTTTGCAACCCCGGCCAATGACAAGGTGATCAGGTCATTGCCTGCACCCGCATCAACCGTGTCAATCGCTCCATTCAGACGAATGATGTCTGCACCACCTCCACCGAAGATGGTGTTTTCACCGTCGCCCATGTCAATGATGTCGGCGCCCTCGCCACCCACAAAATTATCATTGCCTTCACCGCCCTCAAACCTCAAGCCACTGCGCGAACCGCTTACGAATTCATCTTTGCCAGCCCCTCCACGAATGGAACTGGCAGATGCGCCGCCAAGTATCAAGTAGCTGTCATTGCCCAGACCGCCGTCAAAATCAAGGAGTGCACTCACACCACTGCCGACATAGACCGAATCGTTGCCTTTGCCGCCATAGGCCACGATTCTCCTGACGCTGCCCGCCGCATAGGTCTCGGTTTGGCCCAAAGACCGCACCGTGATGTTGCCCCCGCTTTGATCAATATTGAATGCCTCATTGATCGTGTCGTCGTACAAGTCGCCACTGCCATATCGGCCAGACGCATCACCCGTGTGGAGGTAGAGCGTGTCGCCGTCCAGATGGCTGATATCGGGCGGGGCGCCCCAGCTCCACAGGTAGCTGCCCCGCACTGTGATGCCCATTACGGTCACTCTCGCAGCCATATAAGCGCTTGCGGGGGTAATGTCGATCTCGGCCCGGAACCCAGCCAAGGTGATGTCAATGTCAAACAACCCGAGGTCCAACTCGAAATCAAGGGACCCCCAGGCTGCGGCGGCAAAGCGCGGCCGGCTGCTGAACAGCACACTCATGCCCGCGTTAAGGTGCAGCGGACCTAAATGAATATCGATTTCGGCCTTGCCTCGGACCTCGAAGTTGCCGTCAGAATCAATAAAACCACCCACCTCAACAGTGAGGGCGTTAAAGAAGTTCAAGCTGCCTTCAAATTCAAGCTTGAAAACGGAGTCTACGATGCTCATGCGCCCGTAGAAATCAACGCCAAATGCCAATATCTTGAGCTCGCCATCAAGGGCCAGATCAAACAGGGTGTTGCCAGCGATCGTCTCTGAGACACCCGCGCTGTCCGGCAGGGTGACGTAATCTAAGGAACTGGTGTTGATTTGGAGGATCGCAGCGGCCTTGATGTTCATGACCGAGATGCCGACTTCGACATTGGCTTTGACATACAAGGCAAAGAAAGGCGAGTTATTGGCGTCCATGCCAAATGCAGCT
>CAJAXU010000142.1 GCA_903948045.1 uncultured beta proteobacterium
TCAATGGTTTCGGAAATGTTCCAGATCAGCTTGCTGACCTGGCTGCGCTGGCGGTCCTGGCCGTTCACCTGCAGGGCAATCTCAGCCGCGGTCACGTCGCCGGCCTGGGCCGCCGGGGTGATCGGGCCAATTGGCGCCGAGTGGTCAAAGGCCTTGCCAATGCACCAGGGGCGGCCCTGCTTCTTCATGTCGTTCTGCAGGTCGCGCCGCGTCATGTCCAGACCCACCGCATAGCCAAAAATATGCTGGTGCGCATCGGCGGCCTTAATGTTCTTGCCGCCAGTGCCGATCGCCACCACCAATTCAATCTCATGGTGCAGGTTGGCAGTCAGGCTCGGGTAGGGCAGGGCGGCCGTCTCGCCGGGCTTCACCACCACCAGCGCATCGGTCGGTTTCAGAAAGAAGAACGGCGGCTCGCGCCCGGTAAAGCCCATCTCCTTGGCGTGCTCCTCGTAATTGCGGCCGACACAGTAAATACGGTGCACCGGAAAACGCGCCTCGCTGCCGAGAACGGGCACGCTGACCGGCGGGGCGGGTGGAAAAACAAAACTCATGGACATCCTTGGGGGTGGAGTTGACGGTGTGTGCAGGCGCTCAGGTCGACCGGGTGACCAGCTCAAAGTGTTCGACCACGGGCGGGCTGGCAAAAAACGGCCCGACGATGGCGCGCCATTGTGCAAACTCCGCCGACTGGCGAAAGCCCACGGTGTGGTCTTCTAGCGTGTGCCAGAAAATTTGCAAAATGTAGCGCTCCGGGCTCTCGATGCCACGGTTCACCTTGAAGCCGGCAAAACCGCCGCTGTGCGCGATGACGGTGCGCAAACCGCGCTCAATCGCCTCTTCAAACGCGGCGTTCTGGCCAGGCGGGATGCGGATGTCGGCAAGTTCAAGAATCATCAAAGGGCTCCGGGCGGTTCACAACAGAGCCTAGTCTAGCGCCAGACGCGGTCCGTCGCCGCTTAGGCGTCATGCCCGACCACAAGCCCGTCATGCCCGACCTGATCGGGCGTCCATGGATTCCCGAGAGCACGGGAATGACGGCTGAACTTTGCACGCGTTATCCTTGAGTGCATGAAATTGCACAATTACTTTCGGTCGTCCGCCTCGTTCCGCGTCCGCATTGCGCTGGAGCTCAAGGGCCTGGCTTACGACTACCTGCCGGTGCATCTGGCGCGGGGCGAGCACAAAAAAGAGGCCTACGCGTCGCTGGTGCCGGACGCGCTGGTGCCGATGCTGGAGGTCGATGGCCTGCGCCTGTCGCAGTCCATGGCCATCATCGAGTACCTGGACGAGACCCGGCCCAACCCGCCACTGTTGCCTAGTGACGCCGCCGGCCGGGCCCGGGTGCGGGCCCTGGCGCAGTCGATCGCCTGCGAAATCCACCCGCTCAACAACCTGCGCGTGCTGAAATACCTGACCAAGACACTGGCGCTGGATGAAGACCGCAAAAACACCTGGTACCGCCACTGGGTGCGCGAGGGCTTGGAGAGCTTTGAGCGCCAACTGGCTCAGGGGCCGGCGGGCCGCTTCTGTTTTGGCGACACGCCCACATTGGCTGACTGCTGCCTGGTGCCGCAAATTTTCAATGGCCGCCGCTTTGATGTGCCGTTGGATGGCCTGCCGCGCACCATGGCCGCTTTTGACGCTTGCATGGCGCTGCCAGCGTTCGAGAAGGCTCAGCCGGCCAACTGCCCGGACTATGAAGCCTGAGCGCGTCAGGTCATGAACCCCGATTGGTTGCAACCCGACTGGCCGGCGCCGGCACGAGTCAAAGCCCTGTGCACCAGCCGCCGTGGCGGCGCTTCCAGTGGCGCTTACGACAGTTTCAATCTGGGCGACCATGTGGGCGACACGCCGGCGGCAGTAGCCGCCAACCGGGCGGCACTGGCGCGTGTGCTGGGCGTTCGGCCGGTATTCCTGTCCCAGGTGCATGGCACCGAGGTGCTGACGTTGGATGCCACCAGCCTGGATGGCCAGGTGGCGGATGCCGCCTTCAGCCAGCAGACCGGCGTGGCCTGCACCATCATGGTGGCCGATTGCTTGCCGGTTTTGCTGACCGACCTGCAGGGCCGCCGTGTTGCGGCGGCGCATGCCGGCTGGCGCGGTTTGGCCGGCTGTAATGGCATTGGTATTCTGGAGGAAACTTTCAAGGCTTTTAGGGCCCCAGCCCTTGATGGCATTGGCTTTAATGCTACTGAAATAATAGCGTGGCTGGGGCCTTGCATCGGGCCGCAGGCGTTTGAGGTGGGTGCTGAGGTGCGCCAGGTGTTCGTCGATCACGACCCCGCTGCGGCCACCCTGTTTGCCGAAGCCGGTCCCGGCAAATGGCGGGCTGACCTGGCAGCGCTGGCCCGTCAGCGCCTGGCGGCGCTGGGCGTCCAGCAAGTGTTTGGCAATGACAGCAGCCCGGCCTGGTGCACCGTCAGCCAACCGTCACGGTTCTTTTCGCACCGGCGCGACCGGGTGAGCGGGCGGCTCGCGGCCTGCATCTGGCTGGTCTGAGGTCTGGGCCAGTGCCTGCTCGGCCGCGTCGCGGGCCTTGATGGCGCGCCGGCGCGCCGGTGTGCCCATCACGTAAATCACCAGCGCGATGGGACCGGCACCATAAAGCAAAAAGGTGATGAGCGCGCCCAGCAACGTGCCGTTTGGGCTGTTGGCCTCGACCACCGCCATCATCACGGTCACATACAGCCAGGCGATGGGAACCAGGTACATGGCATCAAAATTGTGGCAGGATATGAAAAACTGTCAGCTTCTCGAAGGGCTGGAGCTGCGATACTCGGGTTTCTACTGATATGCAGACAATAAAGAGGAGACAGCATGGCGGAGAACACCCAAGCATTATGGGCGCAATCGGCA
>CAJAXU010000143.1 GCA_903948045.1 uncultured beta proteobacterium
GCCGTCGCGGTTGACCCACACGGCCTGCATTCCGGCGCCGAGTGCGCCCAGCACGTCCAGCGCAGGGTCATCGCCCACATGCAGCACCTGCTCTGGCGCCAGGTCAAGCCGGCTGGCAGCAGCTGCAAAAATTCGGCCATCGGGCTTGGCCACGCCCGCGTCGCGCGCGCTCACGCTGCCAGCAAACAAATGGTCCACCCCCACCCGCGCCAAGTCAGCATTGCCATTGGAGACCGCTAGCAAAGGAAAGCGGGCCGCCAGTTGGGCCAAAGCCGGCAGCGCGTCGTCATAAAAATCGACCCGGTTGCGCTCGGCAAAAAAGATCTCAAAGGCCTCCGGCGCATGGGCGGTGTCTTCGCCACACTGGTGCAGCGCCAACCGGATCAGCGCTTGGCGCTGGTGGCTCAGATCATGGTGCAAGGCTGGGTGGGCATCCATCACCTGCTGGCGCAGGGCGGCGCGGGCCTGGCTGTCAGCCACCAATGCAGCAGCACCGGGCGCCCGCAGTTTGAGCCAGCCTTGCAAGGCCAGCTCGGCCCGGGCGATGGTGGGCCAGACCGGCCACAAAGTGTCATCTAGATCAAGGCAGATCGCCCGTACCGCAGAAATATCAAGCATAGGTGAGGGAGAATAACGTATGCCCGCCAAACAGACCGCACCCTTTGCCCAGGAGCCGCACTTCAGCCATGGCCAGGCGCCGCGCACCGCGCTGCTGTTTTGCAACCTGGGCACACCGGCCAGCCCCACCCCGGCCGATGTGCGGCGCTTTTTGGCTGAGTTTTTGAGCGATGCCCGCGTGGTGGAGATCCCGCGGCTGCTGTGGCTGCTGATCCTGCACGGCATCATCTTGCGGGTGCGACCGGCCAAATCAGCGGCCAAATACGCCAGCATCTGGACGCCCGAAGGCTCACCGCTGAAGGTCTGGACTGAAAAGCAGGCCCGCGGGCTGCAGCAGTGGCTGGCCCAGGCGGGCCATCACATCACGGTGCGCTACGCCATGCGCTATGGCCAGACCAGCATTGCCGAGCAGTTGGACGTGCTTAAGTCTGAGGGCGTGACCCGGGTGCTGGTGCTGCCGGCTTACCCTCAGTATTCGGCCACCACCACCGCCAGCCTGTTTGACGCCGTCTACACCTGGGCCGCCAAGGTGCGCAACCTGCCTGAGCTGCGATTCATCAACCATTACCACGACCACCCGGCCTACATCCGCGCACTGGCGAGCAGCATCCAGCGGCACTGGGCCGTGCACGGCCGGGCTGAACAACTGGTGATGAGTTTTCATGGCGTGCCCGAGCGCACCCTGCACTTGGGCGACCCCTACCACTGCGAATGCTTCAAGACCGCGCGCCTGCTGGCCGAGGTGCTGGGTTTGCCGCGCGATGCCTTCAAGGTCACCTTTCAGTCGCGACTGGGCCGCGCCAAATGGCTGCAACCCTACACCGAGCCCACCCTGATCGCCCTGGGCCAGGCCGGCGTCAAACGCGTCGACGTGGTCTGCCCCGGATTTACCAGCGACTGCCTGGAAACGTTAGAAGAGATCAA
>CAJAXU010000144.1 GCA_903948045.1 uncultured beta proteobacterium
CACCTTGTAGCCCACCACCTCGCCCAGCGGCGTGGCCAGTTCCTCGGCGATGCGTTTGGCCACGCTGCTGGCGGCAATGCGGCGCGGCTGGGTGTGACCGATCAACTTACCCTGCCCGGCGGGGTAGTTGCATTTGCCGCGCCCCATGGCCAGGGCAATTTTGGGTAGCTGCGTGGTCTTGCCGGAGCCGGTTTCGCCGCAGACGATGATCACCTGGTGCTGCGCCAGCGCCGCCATGATCTCGTCACGCCGGGCCGAGACCGGCAGGGATTCAGGGAATTCAATGGTCAACGCAGGCATCCGCCGCATTATCCATGACAGCACACCATCACATATTCATGTGTTCACGTGTTCCAGTGCTACACTGAAATTTCATTTGACGGGGGATGCGCATGTCCAATTTGACGATTTCGGTCGATGACGAGCTGATCCGGCAGGCCCGCATTCGCGCCATCGAGCAGGGCACCTCGGTCAGCGCCAAGGTGCGGGAGTTTCTGACCCAGTACGCACGGGGCGACACTCTGGCCCCTGCACCGGCATTGGCCGAGCCGCCAGCGCTGCCGGTGTTTAACGGCGGCAGTGGCCTGCAGTCGGGCATCGAGCCCGGCAGCAACAAGGCGCTGTGGCAGGCCGCCGACGCATGACGCCTGACGTCAATGTGCTGGTGGCCGCTTCTCGCGCCGACCACCCCCACCATCAACCAGCCCTGCGCTGGATGCGGCAGGCCATGGCAAACGCTGCTGGCCAGGCCAGTCAGGCCGGCCACGCTGAGCTGGGCCTACTCAGCACCGTGGTCGCGAGTTTTTTGCGTCTGGTGACGCATCCCAGGGTGTTCGCCGTCCCCACGCCGGCGGCCGATGCCGTGGCCTTTGTCGATGCTTTGCTGGGCGCCACCGGCGTGCGCATGTTGACTGTGAAGGACGAATGGCCGCGTCTGCGCGCCCTGTGCCTGGCGCAACAACTCAGCGGGAATGACCTGCCTGACGCCTGGATCGCTGCCAGCGTGCTGCAAACCCGTGAGACACTGGCTACTTTCGACCGTGATTTTCTCCGCCTGCTAGACCCCAAACACCTTGTGCTGTTGCGCCCCGACCCATGACATCCGTCTTCAACTTCACCTTCGTGCCCTGGTTCCGCTCGGTCGCGCCCTACATTCACAAGTTCCGCAACCAGACCTTTGTGGTGGGCATTGCCGGCGAGGCGATTGCCGCCGGCAAGCTGCAGCACCTGGCGCAAGACCTGGCGATGATCCAGAGCATGGGCGTGAAGATCGTGCTGGTGCACGGTTTTAGGCCGCAGGTGAACGAGCAGCTCAAGGCCAAGGGCCATGTGCCGCGCTACTCTCACGGCCTGCGCATCACCGACGAGGTGGCACTTGACTGCGCCCAGGAGGCCGCCGGCCAATTGCGCTATGAGATTGAAGCCGCTTTCAGCCAGGGCCTGCCCAACACGCCCATGGCCGGCTCCACGGTGCGGGTGATCTCGGGCAACTTTCTCACGGCGCGCCCGGTCGGTATTGTGGACGGTGTCGACTTCCAGCATTCCGGGCTGGTACGCAAGGTGGACACCGCCGGCATCATGCGCACCCTGGACATGGGGGCGCTGGTGTTGCTGTCACCCTTCGGTTTTTCGCCCACTGGCGAAGCCTTCAACCTGACCATGGAAGAGGTGGCCACCTCGGTCGCCATCGCCTTGCAGGCCGACAAGCTGATTTTCCTGACCGAGGTGCCGGGTCTGCGCATGCGACCGACCGAACCCGAGGCCGAGGACAACCCAATTGACACCGAGCTGCCGCTGGCCCAGGCCGAGCAACTGCTGGTGGCCCTGCCAGTGGCGAACCAGCCCACCGACACCGCGTTTTACCTGCAGCATTGCGTCAAGGCCTGCAAAAGCGGCGTGGAGCGCAGCCACATCATCCCGTTCGCGGTGGATGGCGCCATCCTGCTGGAGGTGTATGTGCATGACGGCATCGGCACCATGGTGGTCGATGAAAAACTGGAGAGCCTGCGTGAGGCCACCGTGGATGATGTGGGCGGCATCCTGCAACTGATCGAACCCTTTGAGAAAGATGGCACCCTGGTCAAACGGGGTCGCACCGAAATCGAGCGCGACGTGGGTAACTACACGGTGATCGAACACGATGGCGTGATCTTCGCCTGCGCCGCCCTGTACACCTACCCCGAAGGCCGCACCGCCGAGATGGCCGCGTTGACCGTATCGCCACAGGTACAGGGCCAGGGCGACGGCGAACGCATCCTCAAACGCATCGAGCAGCGCGCCCGTGGCGCTGGGCTGGACAGCATTTTTGTGCTGACCACCCGCACCACCCACTGGTTTCTCAAGCGCGGCTTTGTGCTGGTGGACCCCGATTGGCTGCCCGATGCGCGCACGCGCAAGTACAACTGGGACCGCAAGAGCCAGGTCCTGGTTAAAAAGCTCACTTGTGTGACCAGCCTGAGCACGC
>CAJAXU010000145.1 GCA_903948045.1 uncultured beta proteobacterium
GCAAACCCGCCCATGTGCTTTTGAGCTTTGACGACTACCAGAAGCTCACGAAGCAGCGGCGCAATATCGCCGACGCACTGGCAATGCCGGGGATCGCCGACATAGAGTTTGAGCCGCCGCGTGTGACCATCCAAAGCCGGCCGGCTGATTTCTCATGATGTTTGTTCTCGACACCAACGTGGTGTCCGAGCTGCGCAAGGTCCGACTTGGCAAGGCCGATGCGAACGTGACGGCATGGACACTCGCCAGTTCGCTGATTCCAAGCCTGCGGGAGTAACCCTCATCAACCGGTGGGGGGTATCGCAAACCTTCCCCGCATGTCAGCCGTTAGACTCGTGACACACTTCGCAGGATTCAGCATGCAGCCGAAAAACCACTGGGAACACGTCTACGCAACCAAGAAGACCGAAAGTGTGAGTTGGTTTCAGGAACACGCCGAGCAATCAATGCGGCTCATTCGAGGAACGGGGGTTCCCTATTCAGCAGGAATCATCGACGTCGGCGGCGGGGCCTCAACACTCGTAGACGATCTTTTGAGCAGCGGCTATTGCGCAGTCTCGGTTCTTGATCTGGCAGCTGCGGCACTATCGGTCGCAAAGGCTCGCCTTGGCGAGCGAGCCAGTCAAGTGCAATGGACCGAAGGAGACATTACAAAAGTCTTGCTTCCTGTTCACGCCTTCGATGTTTGGCACGACCGCGCGGTCTTTCACTTTCTGACAAGCAAAGAAGACCGGGAAGCCTATGTCGACAAAGTGCTTCGATCGGTCAAACCTGGCGGTCACGTCATCGTCGCTACCTTTGCCGAAGATGGTCCGATCCAATGCAGTGGCTTGCCAGTCATGCGGTACGGGCCGAGCGACCTGCACGCCGAGTTCGGTTCGCCGTTTTCCCTCGTTCGGCATGAACGCGAAGAACACCACACACCATTCGGCACAGTACAGAAGTTTGTGTACTGTTACTGCAGAAAGTTGCCCTCTTGAGCCGCTTAGCAAACCAGCGCAGGCCATGTCAAAAATAGCAAAAATAGCGATCACGATTGTGCTCTACCTGATTTTTAAGGCCTGCACAGAGTATGTTTGGCCGGCCTGAAGCTTGCCTAAATGGGTAGCAGCCCCGCCAGTGCTTGCCCCGTGTGGGTCCGCAGTTTGACCACGCCTTCGGGCGTGTCAGCAGCCACCACCCGGCCGCCGGCCTTGCCGCCGTCGGGCCCCAGGTCCAGCACCCAATCGGCCTCGGCGATCACATCCAGGTCATGCTCGATCACCACCACGCTGTGGCCGCCGTCCACCAACCGGTGCAGCACCTTGATCAGCTTGTCGACATCGGCCATGTGCAGGCCGACCGTGGGTTCGTCCAGCACGTACAGGGTGTGCGGCGCCTTGTTGCCGCGCCGGCCAATGTCGTCGCGCACTTTGGACAGCTCGGTCACCAGTTTGATGCGCTGCGCCTCGCCGCCGCTCAGCGTGGGCGAGGGTTGGCCCAGGGTGAGGTAGCCCAGGCCGACGTCCTGCAGCAGCTGTACCGGGTGGCTGATGTTGGGCATGGCGGCAAAAAAGCCCACCGCCTCGTCCACCTCCATCTGCAGCACCTCGCCGATGTTTTTGCCGCGCCAGGTCACCGCCAGGGTTTCGGGGTTGAAGCGAGCGCCCTTGCAGGTCTCGCACAGCACCTTCACGTCTGGCAAAAAGCTCATGGCCACGGTGCGGATGCCCTGCCCTTCGCAGCTCGGGCAACGGCCTTCGCCGGTGTTGAAGCTGAAACGGTTGGCGGCATAGCCGCGCGCCTTGGCCTCCAGCGTGTCGGCAAACAGCTTGCGGATGATGTCCCAGAAACCGATGTAGGTGGCCGGGCAGCTGCGCGGCGTCTTGCCAATCGGCGTCTGGTCCACCTCGAGCACGCGGTCGATGCCCTCAAAGCCGGTGACGCCGGCACAGCCGCTCCAGGCCAGCGCCTCGCCCGCGGCCAGCGCGTCGCGCCCGGCCTTGGTGCTGCGTTTTTGCACCGCCATCTGCACATTGGCCAGCAACACATCGCGGGCCAGGGTTGATTTGCCCGAGCCCGAGACGCCGGTCACGGCCACCAGCCGCCTGAGCGGGATCTGGGCGGTGACGTTTTGCAGGTTGTGCAGCTTGGCACCCTGCACGGTGAGCCAGCCCGCCCCATCGGCGGCGCCAGCGTCAACCACGCGCCGCAATCCCAGTGGGTGTTGCATGGCGTGCAGCAGGTAGCGCCCGGTTTGCGACTCGGCCGCCGCCTGCACGTCAGCCACCGAGCCCTGCGCCACCAGGCGCTTCAAGGGAACGTGGGCGGTGACGTTTTGCAGGTTGTGCAGCTTGGCGCCGTTGACGGTGAGCCAGTCGATTTTTTCGTGTGACTGTTGTGAAGGCACTTCTGTACCCGCAGTGTTTGCTGAGCCCGCAGAGTTTGCTGAGCCCGCAGAGTTTGCTGTGCCCGCAGCGCCGCGGGGTGGGGCGGGCTCCTCATGGTGCGAGCACAAATCGTCACCCACCCCACCCCGCGTCACTGCTGCGTCGGGGTTAGTTGGCGC
>CAJAXU010000146.1 GCA_903948045.1 uncultured beta proteobacterium
ATGTGAGTGAGTCCTTCATACGGGATGCCGAATCCAATCCGGCCAAGTGCAGCTTGGGAATCATGCTCAGGTTAATCAATGGGCTGGGTTTGACCGTCAACATCGAAGGCTGGCAAGAAGCAGACGATGACGCCAAGAAAGTGTGAGTGACGAAAGTCACTGTATAACCAATACTTATAGAGATGATTAGACTGCGTGTCTGGGCTAATGTGCGACCCCTGGGCTGGTTTGGCCATGCCAACACGGAGTTTTTCTTTGAATATGACAAAGAGTGGCTAAGCCTTGAGGGCGGCTACGTACTGGCACCCCAGTTCCCCCTCTCAGAGCAGCGCTATGTGGGCAACCTGGTCAGGTCATTTTTCGAAAACCTCTTGCCCGAGGGCGACTCACTGGAAGACATCCTTGCGGCCATCAACTTGCGAACCGCCAATTCGTTGGAAATTCTGGCCAAACTGGGCAAAGACCTGCCAGGCGTTCTGTCCATCCTCGCGCCGGACGAAGAGGCCAACAATAGCCAAACATATGCCGAGCTTCCGTACGAAGAATTGAGTCGGAGATTGGCTGCACGATCGGATGTGCCCTTCCTGATTTCAAATCGCCAGACAACGATGTCGTTGGCAGGCGCGCAGGACAAACTCGGCATTCGACTCGATGAAAAAAGCGGCAAGCTTTACGATAGCGTTGGCCGCTCTCTTTCCACTCACATCGCCAAGCCTGACACCCGTCAAGCCAAATATCGGCCCAGCGTCATCAATGAGTACGCCTGCATGAAATTGGCCAAAGAGCTCAAACTGCCGGTGCCTGAAGTGTGGCTTTTGACAGTTCCCGAGCCAGTCTATGTGGTCAAACGCTATGACAGAAAAATAGTGGATGGCAATATCGTTCCATTGCACCAGATCGATGGCTGCCAACTTCTGGGGCATGGAGCGGGCTGGAAGTATGAGCGCCAGGGCGGACTGGTCAGTCTGCCAAAGTTGGTTCAAGCGTTACGCGATCTTCCCGTCAAGGGCCAAGACCTATTGAACTTTCAGAGGTGGGTGATGTTCAACTTCCTCATCGGCAATGCCGACGCCCACGCCAAGAACATTTCCATCCTGATTTCGGACAAGGGATACAAGGTCGCAGACTTTTACGACCTGCTGTGTGTCAGGGCCTACGGCGACGACAGCCTCGCCTTGTACATAGGCGACCAGGAAACCTTTGACTCAGTGGGTGCGCACTCCTGGAAAGAGATGTGCGAAGACTGCGGGTTCAATTCAGCACCAACGCTCAAAGAACTGCGAGCGATGGCCAACGCATTGATACCAGCATGGGCCAAAGTCCTTAAAAATATAAATAAACAACATCCGAACCTCTTGGCAAATGATCACCAACTACTAGAAAAAATGACCTCCGTGTTCGAACGGCATACCCAAGCGGCGATATCAATGACAGAAGTCGGGCGGCGTTAGTGTGGCACTGATTACAGGGGCTTTGAATGCAATCAGTGTTTGGCTGCGAAGTGAGTCGCTGCACGAATCTCGCCGACAAGCCATCTAATGATTAGATAGCATCAACTCGCCCAGGAAATTCATCGGATGACCATACTAATCGCGCAAGCAAGGGCACTGACCGCGCCTGAGTTCCAGCGCCTGGCAGATGTGCCACCAGAGGCCCAATGGTTCGCCAACCTGGACAGCGATCAGACTCGACGCGCCTACAAAAACGACCTCCGGGCTTTCATGGCCTTCACAGGCATTGCGCAACCGCAGGAGTTCCGCTTGGTCACCCGCAGCCACGTCTTGGCGTGGCGTGCCGATCTGGAAAGTCAAAAGCTGGCTGGATCCACGATCCGGCGCAAGCTCGCCGCCCTCACCTCGCTGTATGAGTACCTGTGCGAGACTAATGCCGTCACCCTCAACCCGGTCAAGGGCGTCAAGCGCCCAAAGGTTGACAGTTACGAAGGTAAAACTCCGGCTTTAGGTGACGCACAAGCCAGGGCGATACACGACGCCCCACCCGCTGACACGCTCAAGGGTAAGCGCGATCGTGCCATTTTGTCAGTCCTGCTGTACCACGCACTTCGGCGCGAAGAGCTCACCAAGCTACTGGTGAAAGATTTCTGCCAGGAACGCCGGGGTGTGCCCCATTTGCGTGTGCAGGGCAAGGGCGGCAAGTTGCGCTACATCCCCACGCATGCCGACACCCTGCGCCTGATCAGCGAGTATCTGCAAACATCGGGCCATGGAGCAGATCTGAGCGGAGCGCTTTTTAGGCCGATAGTCAACCGGCATGCGGGGCACACCGCAGCTGCCCTCACATCAGGCGGCGTTTATAGCGCCGTGGTGGTGCGTTACATGAAGCAGGTGGGCATCAAAGGCGACAACATGGGGCCTCATGCCTTGCGCGCCACAGCGGCGACCAGCGCGCTGGAGCACAACGCCGACATCGCCAAGGTGCAGGAGTGGCTTGGTCACGCCAGCATCAGCACCACACGGGTGTATGACCGGCGAGAGTCAAAGTCTGAAGACAGCCCGACTTTTCGGGTGAGTTACTAGAAGCAGTGGGCGCCGGAACTCTGCGAATATTGGCGGAAGCGACATTTTTGGCTAAGGAGAGGAAAACGGGCGCCAGTCTGCCGATTCCCCGTGAACAAGTGCGATACAACTGCACTCGTTGTTGGTTGCGTAATCGCAGGCTCCAATAGCGGGTCAGCCAAAAGTTGGCGCCTAACAAATCTGCGTCAGCGCCAAAAAGACGAGTCCTGACTGCGCCGGCTCCGAAAAATACCAATCGGCAGGCTCACCGTGTGAGCTCATCCGGTGTCAAACTGAAGCCAGACGACACCGTCCTCCATCATAGATAACCATGCGGCCCAGGCTTTGGGCGCCATACTGCCCTTATGAACGCCTCAAGCAGCACCATGCTCAAACCCGGATTCCTCGCATTTCACAGCAACCGCTCGGAGCAACTGGCGGAGGTGGTGATCAATTGGGCACGAAACAACCCCCTGAGCCCGCTAGAGGAGGAGGTCATCCTCGTCCAAAGCAACGGGATGGCTGAGTGGGTCAAGATGGAGCACGCCCGGATCTGTGGTGTTTGTGCAGCCACCCGCGTAGAGTTGCCGTCTCGCTTTTTATGGCGAACTTACCGCCAAGTTCTCGGGGCTGAAGCTGTCCCCCGAGATTCGCCACTGGACAAGGTGCCAATGGTTTGGCGCCTAATGGCGTTGCTGCCAAAGCTAATGTCAGAGCCAGATTTTGAGCCAATCAATGGGTTCCTCCAGGGTGACGAGCCTGATCGGATGATGCAACTGGCCTCCAAACTGGCCGATCTGTTCGACCAGTACCAGAACTACCGCGCCGATTGGCTCCATGTCTGGGCGCAAGGCCAAGACCACCTCGTCTCGGCAAGTGGTGCCAAAACCGAGCTACCAGTGGAGCAACGCTGGCAGCCTCAGCTTTGGCGAGCGGTGTTGAAGACCCTGACCGATGTGCAGCTGAGGAGCATTCGCCCTGAGTTGCAACAGCGCATGGTGAGCCGCCTGAACGAGGGGTCGCCGCTTGAGGCCAAGGTGGCACAGCGCATCATCGTTTTTGGCATGAGTCAAATTCCTCTCACCACTTTGGAGGCGCTGGCAGCACTGTCAAAACACAGTCAGGTCATTCTGGCCATCCCCAATCCATGCCGGTATTACTGGGGCGACATCATGGACGGTCGCGAGTTGCTCAACTCACTGCGACGGCGCCATCCACTGCGCAATGGCATCGAACTATCCACATTGCCGCTGGAGGATATGCATGCCCATGCGCACCCTTTGCTCGCAGCCTGGGGCCGACAGGGCCGTGACTTCGTGCGTCAATTGGACGTTTTTGATGATGCTGAATCGGCCAAAAAGCACTTTGAGCTGGCCCGGATCGATTTTTTTGATGATTCAGAGCAGGATGACCAGACATCCCTGCTGCTACAGGTCCAAAACCGAATCCGCGATCTAACGCCCTTGGGCGAGCACCCCAAAACCGTCATCGATCCAGATGACAACTCGATTGTTTTCCATAGCGCCCACAGCACCGTGCGCGAGTTGGAAGTTCTGCACGATCAATTGCTGGACCTGTTGGCGCAGGAACACCAGGGTGAGGCACTCAACCCCCGTGACATCATCGTGATGGTGCCAGATATCGAGCAAATGGCACCGGCAATTCGTGCCGTTTTCGGTCAATACAAACGCTCGGACCCCCGATTCATCCCTTTTGACATCGCCGATGTGAGCGCCAAAACCGACAGCCCACTCATTGGGGCGGTAGATTGGTTACTTCGCCTGCCCAGCCAACGCTGCCGAATGAGCGATCTGGTTGACCTGTTAGAGGTAGTCCCGATTGCCAGTCGCTTCGGGATTGACCAAGCGGCTCTTCCCAAGCTCACCCAGTGGATGGTCGGCGCGGGCATTCGTTGGGGTTTGAACCAAGCGCACCGCGAAGACCTTGGCCTGGGCGCCTGCGAGGAGCAGAACAGTGCCCGGTTTGGACTGCGCCGAATGTTGTTGGGTTACGCCAGTGGGGCGGAGCCAGTCGATACCCCGTGGGCAGGCCTGCAGGCCATCGAGCCCTACGCCGAGGTGGGCGGCCTTGAGGCGGAACTTGCCGGCTCACTGGCGCAACTGCTGCAGTCGCTTGTGAACTGGTGGACGATTGCCAGCACACCCGCGACCCATGAGGTGTGGGCTAAACGCTGCCGGCAACTGCTTGCGGACATGCTCAAGTGCCAGACCGACCCCGACAAGCAGGCGCTTCGGGCCTTGGAGCAGGGGCTGGTGGCTTGGCAGGATGCGAGTGAGCAATCTGGGTTCGCCCTTGAAGTACCACTGGTGGTTGCGCGCGTGGCTTGGCTGGACGCTGTTGAAACACCCAGCCTAAATCGTCGCTTCAGGGCTGGCGGGGTGACCTTTTGTACGTTGATGCCCATGCGGGCCATCCCCTTCAAAGTGGTCTGTCTGCTTGGCATGAACGATGGGGACTACCCCAGGCGAGGAACGCGCAGTGATTTTGACCTGATGGGGCTCCCTGGTATTGCCCGACCCGGAGATCGTTCAAGGCGAGACGATGACCGCCAACTCATGCTTGAGGCACTGTTGTCCGCAAGGCAAGCCTTTTATGTCAGTTGGTGTGGACGCAATGCGCGGGATAACAGTGAGCAGCCGCCCTCCGTGCTTGTGTCACAACTCAGGGACTACCTCGCAACAGCCTGGGGCGATGAGGTGGTCAAGATGCGGACAACTCAACACCCCTTGCAGCCCTTTAGCCGGCAGTATTTCGAGGAGGGAAGCACGCTTTTTACCCACGCTCGGGAGTGGCGGGCCGCACACGCGGTACCAGACACCCTGCGGGGGGATCGCACTGCTCCGACAAGCGCTATACCGCTGGAAACTTTCGTGCAGGATCCCAACGTCCCCTTGACGCTTGAGCAACTGACCCGATTTCTGCGAAACCCAGTCAAAGCCTTCTTCAGACAAAGGCTACAAGTGGTATTCGACGAAAACCCGGATACGGACACCGATGAAGAGCGATTCAGCGTGGACGGTCTGGAGCAATATGGCCTTTTACAGGACCTTCTGAAGACCGCAACCGCCCAGACTGACGAGGTACGCGCTCAGGAATGTGTCAACAAAGCTTTGGCAAAGTTGCAACGATCGGGCCAACTGCCCTTCAACGCCTTGGGAGCGCGCGAGCAGCAGACTTTGGGCAAGACACTAACCGCGATGCTTGGTGCCTGGCGCAGCGAACAGGCCAAGTTTCCAGGAACTGCAGCTCGCACCTCCATCCGTGTTGAGGCTGGTGATACCGTTCTGGAGGACTGGATTGACCAGCTTAGAAGCAGTGACGTGGCCCCCAGCGTAGTCAGTGCAGATGGGTCGGCGAGCAGCAAAGTAGCCTGGTTCGATATGAAGCCCGGCAAATTGCTAGGGAAAGAAAAAGAGCCGACGGCGCGTCCAGAGAAGCTGCTGGACGCCTGGGTCCGCACACTGGCTATCGCCGCGAGTGGGATCACAGCCAATGGTGTTTTCATTGGACGGGACGGCCTGGTGCGCATCCCGCCTTTCCCTAAAGAGCAGGCTATCGAGATGCTAAAACGCCTGACAAAACTCTGGCTCGAAGGGATGCGCGCACCGCTTGCATTGCCGTTCAAGACGGCACTCTCATTTGTCGCTGATCAGGATGCTGCCATAACTTACGAGGGGGGGTACATGGCAAGTGCTGAAGTCGACGAGCCATGCTTTTCCCGGATGTTCCCCGACTACGACGCACTGGAAGCCGATCAACAATTTGCGACGCTGGCCAAGGAAATCTATGGCCCGCTGGTGCAATGGGCAAAAGAGCAGGTCAACGTCGAACGCTACCCCGCTGATGGGCATGATGCTCTGGCGACTGAAGAAGAGGTGGCAGCATGATTGATAACCTCGAACCGTTGGATACGACAGGGGGGCTGGTTAATTCCAACTTACCCAAGGTACTGCGGGCGGAGACTTTAGACCTTTGGGGCAGCCGACTCATCGAAGCCAGTGCAGGCACGGGCAAGACCTGGACCATTTCGGCGCTGTACTTGCGCCTGATCCTGGGACACGGCGGCGAAAACAGCTTCGTGCGGCCGCTGCTGCCGGCAGAGATTTTGGTGATGACCTTTACCCGAGCGGCGACGCGCGAACTCTCGGACCGGATCCGAGCGCGTTTGCTGGAGGCGGCCCAGTGGTTTCGCGGCAACAAGCCAGAGGGTGCGAGCGACCCTTTGTTGGAATCACTGTTGTTGGCCTACCCACACGGCAAAGCCAGGGATCATGCAGCGTGGCGGCTCGCGTTGGCAGCGGAGAGCATGGATGATGCCGCGGTGCACACCATTGATGCTTGGTGTCAGCGCATGCTCAGAGAACACGCGTTTGACAGTGGTTGCCTGTTTGATGAGGAATTGATCGCCGACGAGGTCGCCATGCGGGTCGAAGCCGTGCATGACTATTGGCGGCAGTCACTCTACCCACTGGACAAGGAGCATCTGGAGCAAGTCTTGGATGTATGGCCAACGCTTGATGCGTTGGACAAGGACATGAAGGGTCTGTTGGGACAGGAGATCGGTCCGGATGAAGGTGCTGGCACTTTGGCCGAAGCACTCGATGAAATCTCGAAGCAGCGCTTTGATGCGTTGTGCCAGGCCAAGGATGGCTGGGCAGAGCGCGCCACCGACATGCAAGGTTGGCTCGACGAGCAAACTTCGGCCAAAAAAAGCAGTTGGGATGGCAGAAGACTCAAGCCAAAAGACTATACGCGGTGGCTAACAACGCTGAAAAACTGGGCCAATGGGACTCTCCCGGTAGATGTCCCTGACCTCAAGACCGGATGGGTGCGACTCACCCGATCAGGGCTTCTTGAGGCGCGCAAAGACGGTGCTGGACCGATTCAATTGCCTGCGCAGTTTGAAGAGTTCGAAAATCTAAAGCTCGCACTGGACAAGCTACCCTCCACCTCAGAAAAATTGCGCAAGCATGCCGCTGTCCGTGTTGCGGCGCGACTTCTGCGGCTCAAGCGCCAGACTGGGACATTCGGCTTTGCCGACATGCTGAGCCGGCTCAGAGCGGCGCTAACCAGTGACAACGGCGAGCGCTTACGCCAACGCATCCTGGCACAGTACCCCGTCTCCCTGATTGACGAGTTCCAGGACACCTCTCCTGTCCAGTTCCAGATTTTTGACCAGATCTACGACATAGAGGCCAACGACAGGCAAAGTGCCATCTTTCTGATCGGAGACCCAAAGCAGTCAATCTACGGTTTTCGTGGAGCTGACATTTACAGCTACATGCAGGCTAGACAGGCCACGACCGGACGTCACTATGTCCTGCAGACCAACTTTCGGTCCACCGACGCGTTGGTCGGCGTCGTGAATCACTGGTTCGGGCAAGCGGAATCCAAACCCTCCGAGGGCGCATTCATGTACCGAGAAGGGGCCGCCAATCCACTGCCCTTCAGCGCGGTTCTTGCCAACGGACGCGCCGAGCACCTGGTAACGTCTCAGGGTTTGATGCCCGCCATGACCTTGGTTCATGACATGGAGATTCGAAACTCGCGGGACTCGACCAGGGTCTTTGCTGCACGCTGCGCCGAGCAGATCGTCACCTGGTTGAATGATCCTAATGCTGGCTTTAACGCTGGCCTTATCGAGTTAGGCAAAGCTGGAAATTCGACTAGGACCCCTCTGCGTCCAGCAGACGTCGCCATTCTGGTGCGCACAGGCAAAGAAGCCGATGCAGTTCGTCGCCAACTCGCCCTGCGCTCGATCGCCTCGGTTTACCTGTCAGACAAGGACTCGGTTTTCGCGAGTGAGGTGGCGCAAGACTTGGTTCACTGGCTGCGGGCAGTGGCTTCGCCCCAGGATGCGCGACTGGTGCGTGCGGGTCTGGCGACTCGCACGATCGGCCTGAGTCTGGAGGAGCTGGGGAGCCTGGCCAGCAGCGATGACGTTCTGGACAAGTACATCGCTCAATTGCGGCAGTTCCAGACGGTTTGGCAGACCCAGGGGGTATTGGCGATGTTGCGCCAGAGCCTGCACCAGCTTGGACTGCCAGCCCTGTGGCTTGAGAGTTTGGACGGCGAACGAAGGCTGACGAACTTTCTTCACATCGCTGAGTTGCTGCAAACTGCCGCCGCGACCTTGGACGGCGAGCAGGCCTTGATTAGATGGCTGCAGACCGAAATTAGCAGCGAGGACAGCCAAGCCGATGACCAGATCGTGCGCCTAGAAAGTGACGCCGATCTGATCAAGGTCGTCACCATTCACAAAAGTAAGGGGCTCGAGTACTCAGTCGTCTGCCTCCCCTTCGCAACCAGCTTTCGCGAAATTGAAAGAAAGAACGCCTCGTTTGTCAGTCTTGCCGACCAAGAGGGCGTGAGGACTTTGAGTCTGAATATCAGTGATGCAGAACTTGCCTTGGCTGACCGTGAGCGACTTCGTGAAGATTTACGGCTCCTGTATGTGGCGCTTACACGCGCTCGGCACTCGCTATGGGTTGGCTTCCCCGCGCTCAAGGTTGGTAACGGCAAGAAGTGCGTCTCCCACAAAAGTGGTGCAGGCCACTTGTTGGGCAGTGACGGTCTGACCACGGCAGAAGAATGGCGGGTTTGCTTGACGGAGTTTGCAAACGGCCATGCCGATATTCAATTGCAAAATGCTGAAGAGCTGACCTCCTGCACAGCGCTTGTGCAGACTGTCTCAGGGCACGCACTGACAGAGCGTCCAAATTACCAAGCAGAGTTCGAGCGGAATTGGAAAATTGGCAGTTTCTCCCTTTTGTCGCGTGATCTGGCGGCAAGCGCACCAGTATCCGAGCTATCCATTATTCAGAAGCCAAGCCCAGCCGATGATGAGCCCGACATCGAAGAGTCTGCGGAAATGGCGACCCCAGCTGCGTCGCTTAAGGCCTCTGAACTTGCAAGCGCTCATGCGTGGCACCTGTTCCCCAAAGGAGCCGAGTCTGGCAACTTCCTGCACGATCAGCTGGAGTGGCTGAGCGCTGAACGCTTTAAATTGCAAGGTAATGAGCCCCTAGCGCAACGTCTGCAACGGCGATGTGAGCGTGCCGGCCGAGAAAAACACGCTCAAACTGTGGTCAATTGGCTTTGCGAGGTGGTGCAGACCCGCCTTCCTGGCCCCAATGCCGCGCTCTCGGAACTCCACCAGGTGCTGCCGGAGATGGAGTTCTGGCTGCCTGCAGATCGGATGGAAGCCAATGAGATAGATCGACTGTGTCGCGCGCATCTGCTCATTGGTGTGGAGCGCCCCGCCTTGGCTGAACGGCAACTTCATGGCATGTTGATGGGGTTTGCCGACTTGGTGTTTGAGTTTGAGGGGAAGTACTGGGTGCTGGACTACAAGTCCAACCACCTGGGCGAAGATGATGCGGCCTACAGCCGTGACAAACTAGCGCAATCCATGGCCCAACACAGGTATGACGTGCAAGCAGCCATCTATATGCTGGCACTGCACCGCTTGCTAAGACTTCGCTTGGGCACGGCCTACGATCCCAAAACGCACCTGGGCGGCGCGGTCTATCTGTTTCTGCGAGGCATCAAGGGGCCGGAAAGGGGCGTTTGTCTCATCCCAGCCAGTCCTCCCCTGATGGATGCCCTGGACGCGATGCTGGACGACGGCGAGGGGGATGCATGAACACTTTGACCGCAAATCAGGAAATTTCTATGCCGACTTCAGTGCCATCTGGCAGTCAATCTAGCATGGATGTTCTGAGTGTTCTCCAGGATTGGGCCGATAAAGGGTGGCTGCGACGACTCGACAGTGCCATGGCCGCGTTTATGCTCGAACTCGACCCCGCGGCCTCCCCTGCCCTGCTCGTCAGTGCAGCGCTACTGACTCAGGTTGAAGGGCGGGGGCACACCTGCTTGCCGTTGCGTCTGATGGTGGGACGAGCCGCTGAAGTGCTGCCCTGGCCCGATCTAGCTCTGGAGGCGGTGCAAACGCTGTGGCAAGGTTTGCCTGGCGAACTGTCTTCCTGGCTGAGTGCGCTGCGTTCAAGCCCTTTGGTTCGCTGTGTTGACGGTGAGGCGGAAGATAAGGCTGAAGTTGAAGCTGATCTTGGGCAGCCTTTGGTTTTAGCCGGTACCGAAGAGGCGCCCTTGCTGTACTTGCGACGGTTTTGGCTTCATGAAAAATATGTAGCCCAGGCCATTCGCCAACGCTCTTTGAGCAGTTATAAAGTGGATGAATCGTTGGTGGCCCAATGGTTGGACCGTCTGTTTGGATCATCACCAGCGGCGCCAACTGAGGCAGGTGAGGTTGACTGGCAGAAACTCGCCTGTGCAGTGGCGCTGCGTGCGGGACTCACCGTCATCACCGGCGGCCCGGGCACGGGCAAGACCTACACAGCCGCACGGCTTTTAGCGCTTTTGTTTGCAACGAGCGCAGACCCAACTCGATTGCGCGTGACACTGGCGGCACCGACTGGCAAAGCTGCGGCGAGGCTGCGGCAGTCGATTGACTCCTCGCTGCGGGAACTGAGCCAACGCATAGGCAATGATGTCGATCTAGGTGCCTTGACACAGCGGATGGGGCCCGCAAAAACTTTGCACGCCTTACTGGGTGCGAGTGCAGACACGCGAGAGTTCCGATTCAACGCCAACAATCTGCTCGACGTGGACATATTGATCGTCGATGAGGCCTCAATGGTTCACCTAGAGATGATGTCTGCCTTGCTGAAGGCCCTGCCCGCCAATGCCAGGCTCATACTGCTTGGGGATAAAGATCAACTCGCCTCGGTCGAGGCCGGTGCCGTGCTCGGCGACCTTTGTCGCGATGCCAAAAACGGTCACTACAGCGCTGAGACATCCCGCTTTGTCAACGCAACTTCTGGGCAAGTTTTGCCGGCGGAGTATTTAGCACTGGCCGCACCTCCCTCCCCTTTGATGCAACAGACGGTCATGCTGCGCAAAAGCCGTCGTTTTGGGGGGTTGATTGGACAATTAGCGCGAGCTGTCAACGAGGGCCTAAGTGCCACTGCGCAGGGCTTGTTTGAAGGGGATGCCACCGGTGTCCTGCAAGCGCCTAAGCAGCCAAAGGTAGACGCTGTTTTATCACTGGCGGTCAATGGCCGCCCAGGGGCAACTGCCTGCTACGGCGACTACCTGCGTGCCATCGATGACAAAGCCAAGGTGCCGTCTATCGATCTTAAGGCGCACGACCTGTGGGTGACGACGGTTTTAAAGGCCTACGACCGTTTTCGGATTTTGTGTGCCGTGCATGAGGGCGATTGGGGCACACACGCCATCAACCTGTCGGTGCAGCGGTCGTTAGAACGTGCCGGGCTGCTCAAACCAAAAGGGGAATGGTATGTTGGGCGGCCAGTGATGGTGACCCGCAACGACCACGCACTGGGCGTTTTCAATGGCGATGTTGGTGTGGCCTTGCCGGGGCCGACTGGGCCGGCTGCTTTGAGGGTCTATTTCCTCGACGGAGAAAAGTTGCGTTCGGTGGGGGTAAGTCGGTTGGCCAATGTTGAGACCGCCTTTGCCATGACGGTGCACAAGAGCCAGGGATCTGAGTTTTTCCATACTGCGCTGGTACTGCCTCCAGGAGGTTCGAAGATACTGTCCAAGGAGTTGGTGTACACAGGGATCACCCGAGCCCAGGAACGACTAACGCTATTCGAGGCCCAGGAGGGGCTGTTTCGATCTGCGATTGATAGTCCGTCGAAGCGAGTAAGCGGACTTGAGGTCGAACTCAGCCGAGCTATTCATTGACAGCGGCTGGTCAACCGCTATACCCCACCTTAGACGCTGCTGTTAAGTGCCTTGCCGCGGCCCAGATGCTTCGTTCCGTGGTCGCCCGGCAATATGTCTCCTTATTGCTCCTGAAGTCACATCACCGGTTGATCGGCGTGGCGGACTTACCACTGCTGGCACTTCCGCTGTGGACAGATTGAATTGATGCGCTCTTTTGCTTGTCGCTAAAGACTGCTTGGGGGCAAACGCCGCCTCAAGGCGTTAGTCGCAGTATTTGGGACGGTACATTGCAAGACATCGGCTCGAATGATCGCGCGCTAAAAGGTATTGCTCTCTGCCCTACCATCGTTGTCATGAATAGCGATTCAGGTAAGTCCTGTTGGCACCTATTCTGCTACTCGCCTGGGCATTTGACTCATGGTTACGGCAACACCAATCGATACACCGTCTGCGTCGCACCCATCACAAAATAAACACTGCTCCCGCTGACCATGACCTGGTTCGGCGCCGCCTCAATCCGCAGCGTGCTGCTGCGCGTGGCAGCATTCCAGCTGTAAACCTTGCCGGATTCACCAAACAACAACTGTCCAGCGCCCGCGCCATAGAGCACCGCCGAACTCAGACTGGAGACCGTACTCGTGCTGCCCAGTGCAGATGCCTTGATCCCAGTGACTGTCGTGACCGGGCCGCCATACCTTCCAGTGCTGGTACTGGTAAGGGTTTCGCGCCAGGCCAGTACGCCGTCTCGCAGCACAAAGCCCTCGCTGGCGTTGCTTGAGACTGTCTGTGTGCTGCCCCCGGCCGCCGGCTGGCTCATCAGGTTGGCGCTGCCGCCGGATGCGCTGCCCGTGGCTGATTGGAGCCAAGCCACCGTCTGACCGTCGGTCTTGGGGTAAACGCTGCGGGCGCCGCCGCCGCTGAGCTTGGTAGAGGTGTTAGCCAGCGACGACCAGCGGTACACATCAAAGGTAGAGGTGACGCCCTCCCCTCCGCTTTGCGCGCCGAAAAAGAACACTACATTGCCGTTGCCATCGACAAAGAAGTCGTATTCATTGTTGATCAGGTAGTTGCTGCCGCTTGGCTGGGTGATGGTGCTGTAGGTGCCGCTGGCCACCTGATAACGGGTGAAGGTGCCCGGATTGCTGCCAGCTGCGTCAATCCAGATCACATTGCCGCTATGCGCCCTGGGGTACTGCTCGTACGCCCGCCCGCCCCCGACCTTGCTGCTAACCGCATTCGGGTTGTTGGTGGACAGATTGGTCTTGATGCCACTCGGGCTCCATTGATAGATGCAAACCAGCGGGCAATCGGCGTAGCCAGTGCCCGTGGAGCCCAGGAATCCACCTTCAACGTAGACATAGCCTCCATCCATGGCCCAGTTGTAGAGGTAGGGGATGCCACTGGCTCCTTGCAGGGTGACTTCGTTACCGGACGTGGCGTTGCGCACTCGGTAACTGCCGTCTTCGGCCTTGTAGAGTAGCTGCGAGGGGTTGGATTCATCCACCTTGATCAGTTGGCCGCCGGCTCCCAGGCTAAAAAGTGGCGTGTGGGCCAGTGTCGGGCTGGATGTCACCGTCACTGTGCGCTGCAGCACCGTGGTCTTGTTGCCAGAATCCGTGGCACGCACGGTGAGGGTGTAGCTGCCTGCGGTCAAACCGGATAGGTTGAAGCCACCCGAGAAGTTGGCGGTCGTACTGTTCAAGAACTCAACATCGCCCAGACTGGCTGTGACGCGGACTGCGCCGATTCGGTCGCTGCTGGCGGAGCCGGCCAACTGCAGGGTGCCGGTGACAAAGGCGCCGTCCACCGGGCCGCTGAGGGTCAGCACCGGCAGATTGGCGATGGGCACTGGCAGGCTGATGGCCTTGCTGCCACCATTGCCGTCGGTGGCAGTCAGCAGCATGGTGTGGTCGCCAGAACCAGCCTGGCTGGCGTTGACAGTGAATCGGTACACGTCGTTGGCGCCTGAGCAGTAGCGCGAGCAGGCGTTGGGCGCCGTCAGGCTGCCGGCAGCGACCCCGTCAAACCTGGCCTCCACCCGGGCAATGCCAAACTGGGAACTGGCCCGTACATCCACCAGCACCGTGCCGGTGCTACCCGAGACGCTGGCGTTGATCGCCAGGTTGGAGTTGGACACCTGCACGCTGCGCCGCACCTCAGTGTAGGAGTCGGGTGCCACCTGCACCCGGGCCAGAATCAGGTGGGCGCCATTGGTCTCGGTGTTGGTGGTCCAGCTCAGAGGGCTGCCCACACCGCTGCCCACATCGCTGCTTTTGCCAAGCCGGCGCAGATCGGCATACCAGGTCACGCCCTGCCAGGCGGTGCTGCCAGACAAAGACAGTTTGACGCTGCCCGATACCGGCTCGGTCTGGTCCAGCACGATTTGCGGCGCCGCATCAGGTGCGGCCACACTGACCGTACTTTGGCCTTGCGGGGTGGAGATCACCACCGTGCGGTCAGGCAGGATGGCCTGCACCCGATACACCATGCCCACCGTCACAGCACGTTGCCATTGCATCAGGCTGCCGGTGCCACCCTGGCCTGCAAGTGTTTCCACCACGGCGTAGCTGCCATCAGAGTTCTGCGTCTCCACCCGGTACTTGCTGCCGCTGGGGTAGGTGTCTGCCCAGGCCAGCTGCACCGTGTTGCTGGCCAGGCTGACCACCGATGTGAGTTGGGCGGTGGTGGCGGCAACCCCGTCACTCACCACCTGCTTGACGGCTGTGGTGCCGGCAGCACCGGCCAGTGCGTTGGTCACCAGGGCAACATGACGGGCGTTGAGCTTGCTGCGCAGTGCATCCAGCAATTGGTCGTGTTTGTCACCCGCTGACGCATCTGTTGCGGTCGCCGCTTTCAATGGGCTGGCCGCAAAGTCGGCCGGGAGTTGGGTGGTGTCGACCGTGCCAGTGAGCACGGTGGTGACGTCGGTCTGCGCGGCCTTCAGGCGTGCCGGGCTCAGGTTTTGAGTGGCGGAGCCCGCGTCGAACGCTGCAAAAAAGGCTGCCGGCGTCTGTCCCAAGGCGCGGGCAGTGAGCATTTCGGTCAGCGGCGTGACATTGACCGTGGCTGTGGAGGTTGTGCCGTCCGCACTTCCGGCGGCACCGTGCAGTGTGCTGCCGTCAGTGGGATCGGTGGTCTGGAGCAGGCAGGGCAGCGTGCCGCCTGCGACATTGATCTGGAAGCGGCCGTCGTCTGAGGTGGTCGCGCTGCCGCTGCCCACCTGGCATTTGGCGCTGATCGCAGCAACGGCAATGGCCCGCCCGGTAGCAGCGGTGCCACTGAGGGTCAGGACGGATGGAATAGAGCCAGGTGTTGGGTTTTGCTCCGAACTGAGTATGGTCACGTAATTTGCTGGGCTGCTGGTCAAGTTGCGTGATGGGCATCAAATGGCTGACTGGGCCAAGTAAAAACGCCACCGGCATTGTGTGCGGGTGGCGTTTTGATCAGTTTGGTCAGTTTGGTGATGGCCTC
>CAJAXU010000147.1 GCA_903948045.1 uncultured beta proteobacterium
ACTGGGGTTTGCAGCTGGCCACTGTCCGGGCGCAGCCAGCGTGAACGCACATCGTCCATCCAGGCGCCACCCCGCTTGCCAGCGCGGGCGGCCGGATCCAGATAGAAATGCCCCAACAGTTGGCCAGCTCGCTCAATGCGGTAGAAGCCCACTCCAGGGTGCCAGATCGGCGCGTTATCGGGCGCGATGCTGACATCAAACAGAGTTTCAATGATCTTGAATAGCCCGGCCAGCACCTTGGGCGCGGTGAAGTAGGGCTTGACTTCCTGCTCGCTGAAGGCGTAGCGCGCTTCCTTGAGCTTCTCGCTGACATAGGGCCAGTCCCAGGGCTGCGGATTGTGCAAACCCAGCTCGGCGGCGGCAAACTGGCGCAGGTCAGCCAAGTCTTGTTCGGCAAAGGGCCGAGCCCGCTGCGCCAAATCGCGCAGGAAGGTGATCACCTGTTCAGGTGAATCGGCCATCTTGGGTGCGACCGACAGCTGACCGAAGTTGGCGTAGCCCAACAGCCGCGCCTCTTCTTGCCGCAGTGTCAGCATCTCGCCCATCAGGGCGGTGTTGTCGAATCGGCGCACTGCCTCCTCGGCCTGGTCGGAGGCCCGGGTGACATAGGCGCGGTAAAGGTGTTCGCGGAGCTTGCTGCTGCGGGCAAACTGCATGACCGGCAGGTAGCAAGGCATTTTCAAGGTCAGCTTGTAGCCGTCGAGCCCGTCGGCCTGGGCTGCGGCCCTGGCGGCTTGAACCACATCGCCGGGCACACCGTCGAGCTCGTCCAGGCTGGCGACGTAGGTAAACGCATCCGTGGCATCGAGCGCGTTTTCACTGAACTGCTGGCTGAGCGCAGCCTGACGCTCCTGAATGGCAGCAAAGCGCTCCCGCGCCGTGCCTTGCAGCTCGGCGCCTCCAAGCACAAAGTTGCGCATCGCATTGTGGTGCGCCTGGCGTTGTTCCGGGTTCAGAGTGGCTGGATCAATGGCTTTGTATTTGGCATAGAGTCGCTCGTCCGCACCAAGCCGGGTAAAAAACTCGGTGATGCGGGGTAGGGCGGCGTTGTAAGCGGCGCGCAGCTCCGGCGTGTCAGCCACGGCGTTGAGGTGGCTCACCGCACCCCAGCTGCTGCCAAGTCGTTCAGTCGCGACGTCAAGCACGGCGGCAATCGCCTCCCAACGGGGCGCAAAGTCAGGCTCGGTCACGGTGTCCAGGGCGGCCTCGGCTGCCGCCAGCAAGGCGTCGACTGCTGGCGCGACATGGTCGGGACGAATCTGGTCGAACAGGGGAAACGCGTCGAACTGAAGTAATGGATTCATGGCTTGGCCTTGGGCCGGTCAATGGAAAAACTACCAGCACGCCGACTGGCATCGTCCAGTCAAGTTGGCGGCACCCCGCGTCGTTTCAAGCGGCGCGGGCCGCTTTTTCAGCGGCTTCCAGCGTATTGACCAGCAGCATGGTGATGGTCATGGGGCCGACGCCGCCTGGAACTGGCGTGATGTGACTGGCCACCTGCCTCACGCCGTCAAAATCGACATCGCCACAGAGTTTGCCCAACGCGTTGCGGTTCATGCCGACGTCAATCACCACCGCACCGGGCTTGACCATGTCAGCGGTGACCACATTGAGCTTGCCCACTGCCGCCACGATGACATCGGCCTGCAGCGTCATGGCTTTGAGGTCTTTCGTGCCACTGTGACAGATGGTTACGGTGGCGTTTTTTTGCAGCAACATCAGGGCCATCGGTTTGCCGACGATGTTGCTGCGACCGATCACCACCGCGTGCCTGCCCTTGAGCTCATAGCCGATGCTCTCCAGCATTTTCATGCAGCCGTAGGGGGTGCAGGGCCAGAAACCGGCTTGCCCGACCATCAAGGCGCCGGCGCTGCTGACATGGAAGCCGTCGACATCTTTGGCCGGCGATATCGCCTCAATCACTTTTTGCGCATCAATGTGGCCGGGCAGCGGCAACTGCACCAAGATGCCGTGGATGGCGGGATCGCTGTTGAGCGCGTCGATGCGGGCGAGTAAGGCGTCTTCAGGCGTACTGGCCGGGTATTGCTCCAACACCGAGTGCAGGCCGCTTTCCTGACAGGCCTTGACCTTGTTGCGCACGTAGACCTGTGAGGCCGAGTTGTCACCCACCAGCACCACCGCCAACCCAGGCGTCACGCCCTGGGCTTTAAGGGCGGCGGCTCGGGTGGCGACTTCGGTGCGCAACTGGCGTGATAGAGCGACGCCATCAATCAGCTGGGCGGGTGCAGATGCAGACATGGTTCAGCCTTTGCCGCCGTTTTGCCCCAGCGCGATCTTGAGCAGGTCGGCCACGGTGTTGGCGTTGAGTTTTTCCATGATGTTGGCGCGATGCGCCTCCACCGTCTTGATGCTGATGCCAAGGTCATCAGCGATCTGCTTATTCAGTCGGCCGGCGACGATACGCTCCAGCACTTGGGTTTCACGCAGCGTCAGTCGTGCCATCAGGGCGTCTCGGCTGGCTGCACTTTGAAATTCGGCAAAGGAATCCTTCGCCTGGTCGAGCATGCGCTCGACCAGCGTCACCAGTTGGTCTTCCTTGAATGGTTTCTGGATGAAATCCATCGCGCCTTTTTTCATCGAATCTACCGCCATTGGCACATCGCCGTGGCCAGTGATGAACACGATGGGCAAGGGCGAGCCCACCTCGATCAGCCGGCTCTGCAGCTCCAGACCGGTCATGCCGCCCATCCGGACATCAACGATCAGGCAGGCGACTTCGCGCGCGTCGTAGCGGCTGAGGAAGGATTCGGCGGACTCGAAGCAGCGGACGCGGTAGTCCTTGCCTTCGAGCAGCCATTGCAGCGAATCTCGCACCGCCTCATCATCATCGACGACATAGACAGTGCCCTTTTTGGGTATCAAACTCATGATGTCAGTGCACGTCTTTCGTGATCAGTTGGGGTTCGGTGCCCGCGGATGTCTCGGTCTGTTCGCACGGCAGCCAGAACGAAAAGACACAGCCTGTCGCCTCGGAGCCATTGTAGATGTTCTCGGCTTTCATCCGGCCCAGGTGCGACTCGACGATCGAGCGGCACAGGCTCAGGCCAATGCCCATGCCGTCTGCCTTGGTCGAGTAAAACGCTTCATAGAGGCGGGCCGAGACTTCTGCCGTGAGCCCGCGGCCGCTGTCGGTGACGCTGAATTCGACCACGTCCCGGTCGTTCACCCGGAGCGGTGCCACACGCAGCTTGACATTGCGTTGCGCCGATGGTCGCTGCGCCGCATCGACCGATTCAGCTGCGTTTTTAAGCAGGTTCAGCAGCACCTGTTCGATCAGGATCGGGTCCACCAGCAAAGGCGCCAGGCGCGGCGCCACGTAGTGGGTCAGGCGGACGTTGCGCCGCCGCAGTTCAATCTCGGCCAGTTCCAGCGCCTCATCGACCATCACCGCCACCTCAGACAGGGTGCGGTTGGGTTCACTGCGTTTCACGAAGGAGCGGATGCGCTGGATGATCTGCCCGGCGCGTTGGGCTTGTTTGGCCGTCTTTTCCAGTGCGCCAAGCAGGTCTTGCTCGGTGATTTGCTGCGCCCTGATGCGCGACAGCATGCCGTTGCAGTAGTTGTTGATGGCGGTGAGTGGTTGGTTCAGTTCATGTGCCACGCTGGAGGCCATCTCGCCCATGGTGATCAGGCGGCTGGCGTTTTGGGCGCGTTCGGTCTGCGCGGCTGCCTGTTCCTCGGCCACTCGTCTGGCCGTGATGTCGGTGGCAATCACCATCTGCGCCAGGCGACCGTCGACCCAGCTCAGGTAACGGGTGCGAACCTCGAGCCATTTGCCCAGCGTTTCGATGTAAATCTCAGCGCTTTCTGCGTCAGAGTCGGGCAGCAGATTGGTAGGCAGGCCGGCGAAGGCGTCGACATCGTCTTGCGCTTCATCATGAGCGATGCTGGGCGCGACGCCGGCTTGCGCCACCAAGCGCAGGTGACCTCCGGCCGGAGTGCCGAACCAAAGTCGGTAGAGCTTGTTGGCAAACAGCAGTTCGTCACTGCCCAAGGGTGCCACTGAAATCGATGCATCCAAGGCCTCGAGCACGGTCGTGAAGCGCTCGTGTGAGGCAGATAGCTGTTCCCGGATCCGGTTGGGTTCGGTGATGTCGGTCATGGAGGTCATCCAGCCGGTCTGGGTGCCTTTGGCGTCGATCAGTGGCGACACATACAGCCGAGCGTCAAACAAGGTGCTGTCGCGCCGTTTGACCCGCATCTGGATGCCGCCCGGTGTCGTCTTGCCCGACAGTTCGTCTTCGAGGCGGGCCGTCAGGTTGGCGGTGTCGTTGTCCGGCCAATAGGGAAACGGCGCGGTGCGCCCGACCAGGTCGGACTCGCTCCAGCCGGTCATCTGGCAAAACGCTGCGTTGACATAGGTGATGCGACCTTGCAGGTCGAGGGCGCGCATGCCGGTCAGCATGGAGTTTTCCATCGCGCGGCGGAAGCTGGTCTCGGACACCAGAGCCTGTTGGGCCTGCAGCCGACGGCGGGTATGGCGCCAGTTGGCAATCAGCATCCAGGCGGTCATGGCGCTGAGCGCTGTCACCAGCCAGAACAGGCCGCTGCCAATCACCCCGAGCGAGGTGCGGTAGGCCTGGCCACGAATCAGCAGGCCATTGCCCACCGGTGACACCGGCACCTCGTAGGCGTTGGCCGGGCTCGCCCAAGGCAGCAAACCCGTGGCGGGGCTGCGTGCCGGGATTTGCGTGCCGGCCAGCAGCGTGCCCTTGGCGTCATGAAATGAAATGGCGTAGCGCGCCGACACTTCCGCCGGCACGCCATAGCGAAACAGCCCATCAACCGAATACTCAGCCAACAGCACGCCCAAAAAGCGGGCACGGTCGCTCAGGGGTACGTGCAATTGCAGCATGGCAGGGTTGTCAGGCGATTCGCTGCGTTGGGTGTAGATCGGCTGCTGAAGGTCGCGCGCCAGGGTGTAAGAGTTGTCGTTTTCGCCCGTCTTGAGTGTGCTGCCTACTGTTCGCAGTTGGACGGCCGACAGGCTGGCCGTGCCAACACTCGACTTGACGCGTCGGCGCTCGTCGATCCAGCTCAGACCTTGTAGCTCGGGGTGCTGGCTGATCATGGTGTCGGCCCGCGCCTGAAAATCGTCGGTGTCGAGTTCGCGGTTGGACATTTCCCTGCCCAATTGCATCAGCTGCTCTTGGCGCTCGAGCAGCCGCAGGCGCAGTCGCTGTTGGGTGTATTCCACATCGCGTCGAACGGCCTCGTGTTCACGCTCGATCTCCTCAAGCCTGAGGTAGGCAAAGGCCACCACAATGGCTGCGAGAAACAACAGCACAGCGGCCAGGGGCGCCAGCACGGCAAAGCGGTCCTGCCGCTGCGGCGTCAGACGCCACCACCAGCCGCGCAGTTTGGCCAGAGGCTGGTTTTTATGAAGATTAGGCGCCGATTTCGGCGGAGGTAAGGGCATCGCAAGAGTGTAGGCCAGGTGCCAGTGCCACACTCAATTTTGATCCGGCAACTGTGCATTCAAATTCGATCTAATTTCATAATATGAATTGAAATAGCATTATTTGAAAATATGAAAGATTTGTGGGAAAATTTCTCCACCGTAATAAAGTTGGTGGCAAACCAAAGGAGATAGACATGTCTGCAGTACCCGATCAGCCCTTCAACAGCGCGACCCATGACGCCGACCGGCAGGAAACCCGTGAATGGATGGACGCGCTGTCCGCCGTGATCGAGAGCGAGGGCCCCGAGCGGGCGCACTTCCTGTTGGAGCAGTTGCTGGAGCACGCGCGGCAAAACAGCATCGACATGCCGTTCTCGGCCAACACCGGCTATGTCAACACGATCGAGACCGACCAGGAAGACCGTTGCCCCGGCAACATCGAGATTGAAGAGCGCCTGCGCGCCTACATGCGCTGGAACGCCATGGCTATGGTGGTCAAGGCCAACCGCCATCACCCAGTGGATGGTGGCGACCTGGGCGGCCACATTGGCTCGTTCGCCTCCCTGGCCCACATGTTTGGCGCCGGCTTCAACCATTTTTGGCATGCCGAGAGCGCCGTGCCCGGCAAGGAGCATGGCGGCGACTGTCTCTACATCCAGGGCCACGTGTCGCCCGGCGTGTATGCGCGCGCCTACCTGGAAGGCCGCCTGAGCGAGGAGCAACTGCTCAATTTCCGCCAGGAGGTGGGCGGCAAGGGTTTGTCGAGCTACCCGCACCCCAAGCTG
>CAJAXU010000148.1 GCA_903948045.1 uncultured beta proteobacterium
ACGGGATGTTAGCTCAGTTGGTAGAGCAGCGGACTTTTAATCCGTTTGTCGTGGGTTCGACCCCCGCACATCCCACCAAATAAGCCTTGTGGCATATGGAAAGCCTGCTATTCAAAAGATAGCAGGCTTTTTTCATGTGCGCCCAGTATTTTGCTATCAAATTCATAGCTTCCAACGCAATCACAACGAGGGCTAGAGGCCTTTTTCGCTATTGAAATGGCGAAGGATGAGCAGGACTGGATGGCCCTCGGCGGCGTGTCCCACAATGAGCAAGTGTTGATGGCGGACAATTTTGCGTCCTCGGGTGACGCCGCTCGCCAAGCCATTTGCCGGAGAATGGGGCAAGCTTGCACTTCGACAGGCGGGATCCAAACAACACACCAGGGAGACCACACCATGAGTTTATTCAAGCGATTGCCCGGGCTTTTGCTAGCCATTGGCGCGCTGCTCACAGCCTGTGGTGGCGGCAGCAGCCCAAGTGCTGGTGCCCTCGATTCGGGCAATGACCAACCGCCCGCCCAAATTGCATCGGCCCTGACCCTCAGCGGCACCGCTGCCACAGGACGAGCCATTGCAGGGGCGCCCATCAGCGTCAAGTGCCAGACTGGCAGCGCTGTGGGCACCACGGGGGAAGACGGCAGCTTCCAGGTCGTGGTTAGCAACGGCGCCTTGCCTTGTCTGTTGCAGACCACCGATCCAGCAGACGGATCGATCCTGCACGGTGTTGCAGCCGGAATTGGGCAAAATGCGACAGCCAACATCACGCCGCTGACCGAGATGGTGACCGCCCGAACTTTGGGCCGGGAGCCCGCAACCTTTTTTATAGCCTTTGACAGCGCCGAGACCGGGCGCGCCGTCACGTCAGCGGCGATTCGCGCAGCCCAGTCTGAAGTTGCCAACGTATTGGTTGATGCTGTCAACACGGCCGGCCTCAAGGACTTTGTCGCCACCCCACTGAAAGCAGCTACCGCAGCCAATACAGCCGGTGGTGATGCTCAGGACCAATTGCTCGACGCCCTGCGCGTCAAGCTCAATGCCAACCAGTTGCGTCACGTGGTCAGCGCTCTGTCAAACGCCAGGGCCACGACGACCGCCGTCAAGCAAGTTGTGAGCGACCGGGTGTCGGCCACTACCGCGCAACTGACCTCGGTTGTCAGCCAAGCCAGCAACAGTGTGCAGCTGGCCTGGACAGACACCTACCCTGTTGGCTCCAAGTACCGGGTGGAAGTGCAAAACCCGGATGGCAGCTTCTCGGGTGTGGAGACGCTCTCTGGCCTAGGCGGCACTGGCGGCGTGATGCAGTGGCAGCGGGCCGTGACGGTGGCCACCATGTACCGGGTGCAGGCAGTGCTACCGGACCGCACCGTCGTGATCTCCACCCCGCAGGGCCAGAGTGCCGTCACCGTGGCGGCACCCGAGGCCGCCCCCCAGATCGAGCTTGACCAGACCGAGCCCGTGTCTGGCAGCGTCAAACTTTCCCTGTCGGGCAGCACCCCCTGGCAGGGGGTGACTTGGTACGCTGACCTGCGCCGCATCGGTGCCGGCACAGGTGTCGGCAGCCCGGTCACCTGGACCACCAACACCGAGACCAACGGAGCGCATCTCATCCTTGCCAAGGTGCAGGTGGCACCCGACTCCTACACCGAGGTGCGGCGCAGCGTGCAGGTGTCCAACTCCAACCTGGCGATCAACGCCAGCGTCTCGGGCAGCACCGGCACGGTGCTGGTGGATGTACGGGCCAGTTCCCAGTTTGGCATTGCCCGCGTGGAGGCCAAGTTGGACGGGGCGGCAATTGGCAGCCTGACGGCGCCCAACGCCTGTTCGCGCTACTGCTCGGGCGCCAACGACGTGTACCGCTTCACGGTCAACGCCACCCAGGCGGGCTCGGGCAGCCACACCATGCTGCTGACCGCCACCGACGGCAACGGTGGCAGCAAGACAATCACTCAGGCGGTGCCAATTGCCAATCTACCGGTGCTGGCCCTGAGCAGTCCGGTGGACGGCGCGTTTGTCACCGGCACCCTGCAATTACACGGCTCCGCCAGCAGCGACCGAAGCGGCGCAGTCCGCGTGACCGCTAGCCTGGGTGATGTCGAGTTTCTGAACAGCACGGCTGCAGACTTCACCGGTAGCTTCAATCTGTCGGGCCTGACGCCCGGCAGCTATACGCTGACCGTGCGGGCCACGGATTCTGGCAACAGCACTACGGTGCAGCGGCGCACGGTGACGGTCACCGCGAGCCCCGCTTTGGCCTACACGCCACTCTTCAGCCTGGGCGCTACCGGCCAGCTGATCAAGGTGGATGATGCCAACCCCGCCTTGCTGCTTTACAAGGCCGATGACGGCAGTTACAGGGTGCGCAACACCACAACGAGCACCGAGGTCACCCTGCAAGGGGTCAGTAGCATTCCCTACCTGTATAACTGGGCCATGGATGGCGGTTATGTGTATGTCGAAGGGGGCTTCCTGGGTTCCACCGGTCCAGGCTACGCCGATTGCCCGCTGGTTTGCATCTACCAATGGAGCCCGAGCGGCCTTAAAACCAACCTGTCCACCAACAACCCAAATGCGATCAGCAGCAAGGTCGGGGGCGGGCGGACGTACGAGCAGTACCCGAGGGCGCATAGCGGCAATGTGATCTGGATTAACGCAGCGGGCAGCAATCCGGGCACCTTCACCCGTTATCAGGTGGCCAGCGGCACCTACAGCACCAT
>CAJAXU010000149.1 GCA_903948045.1 uncultured beta proteobacterium
GTGTACTGAGTACCCACGGCGGCGTGCATGTCCAAACCAGGCGGCAACCCGGGCTGGCTTGACCGGTTGTCCGGCCTGTTGCACCGGGTTGGCGCGGCCGGGCGGCCCGACCATGCGCTGGCGGGCGCGCCCGACAGCAGCTTTGGCAAGCGCGCGCTCAAGGAGACGATTGAGCGCAAGCGCAAAAACGACCAGGCCCGGCGCGAGGAACTTGACCGATTGCGCCAACTGAGGCGCCAGGGGCCCGCCAGTGCGCCGGAGGCTGCTGACACGGCCGCAGCCGCTTACTTTCACAGCAGCGTCCTACCTTACCCCGAGGCGCAATCGCTCACCATCCGGAAAATTGACGCGATCGAGGCCCAGATGTCTCGCCACTGGTGGCGCGGACGCGTCGGCGGCGGTGGCGTCGACATGCGCCCCTTGCCCTTGCCGGCCACGCCCAGCCCCGCCGCCACGCAGGACCCGGCCTACGCCTCGACCCGGCTCAGCACCCGCAGTCCCGGGGCCGATGCCTGGGAGGCAACCGGATTTGAGGCCACCCAGCTGGCCATCGCCATGGTCGACCCGCTGTCGCCGGCCGATGCCTGGCGCCCGCCCGATGCGGTGCGCGTAGCAAGTGATTTCATGGCGTCTGGCCTGCTGACCATCGAACCCGCAGTGCCCCTGCCCGATATCGAGTTGGAGCAGGCCGCGTTGCGCTTTGCCAATGGCGATCTGGCAGGCGCCCAGCAGGTGCTGGAATCAGCCTTGCGGGCGGCCCCGCTTGGCTCTGCGGCGGCACCGCAGTGGGCCGCAGCCCTGCTGGATTTGTGTCGCACCACGGGTCAGCAGGCTTTGTTTGAGGCGGCGGCCATTGCCTATCGGCCGCATTTTGGCCGGGACCTGCCGCGCTGGTTTTCGGTGCCAGATTCCTTGGCTCCACTGGACCCGCACCGCGCCCCGGAGCCGTCGCCCGCAGCAAGGGCAGTCAGCAGCTGGGTCTGCCAGGGTGTGTTGGCGTCCGCGGGCGTGGTGCAGTTGCGCACCAGTCTGTTGCCCGAGGCCTCGCCCTGGCGGCTGGATTGGTCGCAGCTCGAAGCCATCAGCACGGAGGCGATCCCCGCGTTGCAGGCCCTCTTTGCCCATTGGTGCACTGAGCCGGTGGTCCTGCAATTTGTGGGCGCCGAACGCTTGGAGCAAGTGCTGCGAAGGCTGACCGCTTCAGGCGATCCGACCCTGCCCGCGTCATGTTGGCAGCTGCGACTGGACGCCTTGCGGCTGCTGCATCAGCGTGACGAGTTTGAGCTGACGGCGCTGGACTTTTGCGTGACCCATGAAACTGCCCCGCCGCTCTGGGTGGCTCCCCGCTGCCGGCTGCTGCCGGCCGGGGCCCAGCCCACGCCGATGCCTGCCGACGCGGCCATCCCGCAGGCGTCGGCTGACGCGGCGACGCCGAGCCCTGCATTGGCGCTGTGCGGTGAGCTGCGGGGGGACGCTCCGGACACGCTGGCCGCTCTGGCGCGCCCGCTGCCGGCGGGCGGGCGCGTCGCAGTCTCGTGCGCACAGCTGGTGCGGGTTGATTTTTCGGCTGCCGGTAGCCTGCTGACCTGGGCCATGGCCCGCCAGCAGGCTGGCGGCACGGTGCGGTTTGACGATGTGCCGCACCTGGTGGCTGCTTTTTTTCACATCATTGGCATCGACGAGCACGCCGAGCTGGTGGTACGCACGCGCTAAGCTTGCTATTTTCCGAACCGCAGCCGGTGCACGCCTTGTTTTTGCGCGCACCAGCCTGAACTGGACACCCTATGGAACAATTTCACGGCACCACCATCATCAGCGTGCGGCGCAACACGCCGGACGGCCCGCAGGTGGCCATCGGCGGCGACGGTCAGGTCACCCTGGGCAACATTGTGGTCAAAGGCACGGCGCGCAAGGTGCGCAAGCTCTACCACGGTAAGGTGCTGGCCGGTTTTGCCGGCGCCACCGCCGACGCCTTCACCCTGTTCGAGCGCTTCGAGGCCAAGCTGGAGAAACACCAAGGCCACCTGGTGCGAGCCGCCATCGAGCTGACCAAGGACTGGCGCACCGACCGCGTGCTGCGCCGCCTTGAGGCCATGCTGGCCGTGGCCGACCGCGAAGCGTCGCTCATCATCACCGGCAACGGCGATGTGCTGGAGCCCGAGCACGGCGTGGTCACCATCGGCTCGGGCGGCGCCTATGCCCAGGCGGCTGCCCTGGCCCTGCTGCACCACACCGAGCTGCCGGCCGAAACCATTGTGCGGCGCTCGCTGGAAATTGCGGGTGAGTTGTGTATCTACACCAACATGCAGCACACAGTGGA
>CAJAXU010000150.1 GCA_903948045.1 uncultured beta proteobacterium
AGATCCATCAGCGAATTCTGACTGATCCAATCTGCCAGGTCAACAGGGAGCCGAACTTTTGCTGGGCGACCCGTTCGAACGAACCGAACTTTGCTTCGGTCTGGTAATCGCGTACATTGTTGGTAATGCAAATACATGAAGTGGGCTTGCCGACGATTGAAGACGTCGCGGCCCGTGCCGACGTCTCGACAGCCACCGTGTCGCGCGTTTTGAACCGGCCGGATGCGGTGCGTGAAGTGCTCCGTGTACGCGTGCTAGAGGCCGTAACGCATCTGGGTTATGTGCCCAATTCAGGCGCTAGAGCGCTGAAGCTGCAACGAAGCGGCACGGTAGGTGCGGTGTTTCCAACTATTGATAACGCCATCTTCGCGAAGGCTATCGACGCATTGCAACAGAGACTCGCTGATTCAGGTCGGCAGTTGCTGATCGCGACCAGCAATTACGACCCGCAGGTTGAAATGCGTCAAGCGATCAATCTGGCCCGAAGCGGCGCGGATGCCTTGGCTCTCTGCGGCAACAGCCAGAGTCGGGAGTTGTTACAGTTCCTGCGCCAACGGGAGCTAAAGACCGTGCACGCCATGACGATCAGCGCGGAGCCGGATCGGGTCTGCGTCGGCTACGACAACGCTTCGGCTATCGGGAAGGCGGTGCGTTACCTGCTCGACCTTGGACACCGTCGCTTCGGGATGTTGGCGGGTGTCACCCTGCACAATGACCGTGCCGCGGGCCGGGTGGCCGGTGTGCGCCAGGCACTGGCCCTGGCAGGTCTGCAATTGGATCCCCGTTGTGTGATCGAAATGCCCTACTCTCTGGAACGAGCGCGTGAAGGCTTTCGTAGGCTGATGCAAGCGCCCCAGCCACCGACCGCCGTGCTGTGCGCCATCGACGTGCTGGCTATTGGTGCGCTGCTGGAGGCCGCGACTCTGGGAATCGAGGTTCCCCGGCAGGTTTCGGTGACCGGTTTCGACGACCTGGAAATGGCGCGCCATATCCACCCGTCCCTGACGACCATGCATGTGCCGACTGAACGAATGTGGCACATGGTGGCGGACCGGATCATCGCCAGCCTTGATCAGGTGCCCATGCCAAGAGTTGCCGAGGTCGAAGTCGAACTGATCGTGCGGTCGTCCACCGGACCAGCACCGTCTGTCTGATCCAAAAGGGGCTCACTTTCTGGCGGCCGCAAAAGCCGCTGCGGCAATCCTGACCATGCTCGGGTGCAAGGTCCGAGCTTCGGGATCCACTTGCAGCCTTCGAACAGATGCAACCGATGCAGGAAAATGTCGGTCCGCGCCGACATGGCACTTCCGCCGCAGCAGCGCCAGCGCGTCGGTCAGGCCGTCACCCCGTGTTGGAACTCGACGGGCGAGCCACCATCCACATGGGGGCATTCCTTACGCAGCCTCCTAAAATGGCGGGCTTAAGCAGAAAAAAGTGGCAATTACCATGCACGCAGCCTCCAAACACCTAGACGAGCTTGAATGGACCCGCTGGCCACTTGATCAGGTGGCCACACGCGGCAAGGCGCAATGGAAAGAACTGCTGGGCAGTGCTTCCGGGTGCCAGAACGACATGACGATGGGCGTGGTTCGCCTCAGAAAAGATGAGTCGCTCGAGCCGCACCGTCATTCGCAGCCGGAGACTTATTTCACCCTGTCAGGACGCGGCACGGTCACCATTGAGGGTGTGGTGCACAGCGTCGAACCCGGCAGAATGCTGTTCATTCCGGGCAATGCCCAGCACCAGATCAACAACGAGAATGACGAGGATCTGACGATTCTTTACGCGTTTGCCATCAGTGATTTCAGCAAGGTTCAGTACCACTTCTGAGTGAGCCCTGTCGCTCACAACGCTCAGTGGTAATCGTCCTCCCGTTGATGGCGGACGGCACCCATGATGACGGTGGACTTGTCCACAACCTCGAACAGCGCGACATAGCCGGTGTGGCCAAACGGGATGATCAGTTCTCGAACAAAAGAACTGGGGCCCACCTTGCGACAGGCAAACGGTGACGACGCCAAAAATCCGATGCCGTCCTTGATGGCCTGCACGGCCTTCCCCGGGATGTCGAGGTCGCCCGTTTCACTGTCCAATTCACGTTGCAGCGCGAAGTCAAACAGTCGCTCCAAATCAAGTGCCGCCGCTTCACTGAAAACAACCCGGTAGGTCATCCGCCGCCCTGCTCCTTGACCTGCCTGGCCGCCTCCAGTTTGGCTTCCAGCTTGGCAATCACCTGTTCAGCGGGGATACCGTTGCCGTCACGCTGGGTCGCCTCGATAGCGGCCATACCGCGCCGAATGAATTCAGCCTGGTTCTTGCGCTTGGCGACCGTGGTTCGAACCGCGTTTTCAACGAATTGCGACAACGATTCACCTTGCTCCAGCACACCTTCGAGTTCAAGCCGGAAATCAGGGGCAACACGGATGGGGGGGAGCGTAGCAGTTTTCATGGGTCAATTGTATTGCAGATGCTATGCAAATTCGCTCGTTCAAAGCGCCCCGCTGCTGCAGGTGACTTGAGCGCATCGGGGCGTTTACAAAAATCCGTCAATCCGCGCCGACATGGCACTCGCGCCGAAGCAGCGCCAGCGCGTCAGCCAGGGCGTAGTCGTGGTCGCTGGTCAGGGTGGCCAGGGCTTCGTCCATGAAGCTGGCCCACAGCGCCTGGTAGGCCTCTTGATGCTGCTGCGGCGCGTGCTCGGCAATGTAGCGGCTGGCCAGTGGCGGCTGCAGACCGCTCTTGCGGATTTTGCGCAGCAGGGTGGTGGCGCTTTTTTTGCTCAGCAGGGTGCGGGGGCTGGCCCCGGCGGCCACGCACAAAAACAGTGTCAGCAGGGAGCCGTCGTCTTGGTGGCCGGCGGTGGCTTTGTGCCAGGCGGCCGAGACGGCGCGGTCAAAGTGGTCTACCTCACTCAGAGCGCCTTCGAGCCAGAAGTAGCGGCCCAGAAAGCTGGGTGTCTGGTCAAACAGCTTGCGCGGGCTTAAGGTGGCGTCCAGAATTTTGGCCAGATCGCCCTGCACCGAATCGCGCAGGCCGGCCACCACCGGCACGAACGGCGCAGGCAGGTGGGCGGGTAACGCAACTTCCAGCGGTCGGGCCTTGGGCGTTCCATGCGCCTTGCGCAGGGCGCTGATCAGCGCAGCAAACCCGGTCCAGTCGGGCATGTCCTGGCGCTTGGCGGTAGCCAGCAGCAGCGCGGTGCGGATCACCGCCTCGGCGTCGGTGCCAGCCTCTTGCAGCTCAGTGGCGTCCAGCCCCAGCTCGCCGGCCAGCCAGATGGCAGCATCCAGCACCAGCACCGCCCGGCTGCGCTGCGCCATCTCGGTCTGGTAATCGGTCAGCGGGCGCAGCGACCATTTGGCCAGCTGCGGAATGTGCTCCTTGGTGAAGCCGCCACGCTCGTGCATGCCAAAGTGGCTGTTCTGCGGCATCGCAATCAGGGCCTTGAGCATCTCCGAGCCGCCCTTGGAGCGCGACAGCAACGAGTGGTCGCGCAGCGCCTCGGCCGCCAGCCGCAGGTCACCGCCGCTGCTGTGCTCCAGGTACAGGCTGACCAGGTTGACCAGACGGACGCGGGCCTGCTCCACCTCAGGGCGCAAGAACTCGCTGCCAAAGTAGCGCGCGATCTGCACCATGCCCTTGGGCGCCTCGGCGCACAGGGCCTCCAGCCGAGCCGGCGTCAGCAGGCCGTGCTGCACCCCATAAGCCAGCGCCTTCTCAAAGAAGGGGCGCGCATCAAACAGGGAAACGGTGGACATGGGGCGTTGGCTGGCCGGGGGTTGGCCGCTTAAATGGCCGACTCTTCGTCTGACTCGCGCGCCGCCGGCGTGGCGTTGCCACGGTCGGTCTCGCTGGTGTCGACCTTGCCGTCATCGGCTTCGCCCTCGTCCTCAAAGCTCAGGCCGGCGTCAAAGGCGCGCGCCTTGGCGCGCAGCACCAGCAGCATTTCGATGAACAGGTCCGGGCACTCGTAGCGCAGGATCCAGGCCAGCTCCATCCAGTCCTGGTCGGCCACCTCATCCTGCTCGACCCGGGGTTTGGCGTAGGCCGAGGCCAGCAGCGCGGTCTCCGACAGCACCTCACCATCGTCTTCCACCGTGTCAAAGGTGCCACTGCGGGCAAAGGCCTCGATGCGGCTGTGCTTCTCAGCAAAGTAGTCGGCCAGCGCCTCGGCGCCGCCGTCCAGGTCGCCGATGGCGTTCATGAAGGCCAGCGGATCAGCACCGTCGCGAAAGATGATCGAATTGAGCATGCCGCGCAGGTGGGTGTGGGTCAGGTCTTTGTACTGCTTCTCCAGCACCACGGCGCGGGCAAACTGCTCGGGCGTCACCAGCAGGTTGATGATGGACTCTTTGGAGTTGTCGTACTCGCGGATCACCGCCAGGATGTCTTTGGGCGGCAGCTGCGCCAGCACCACCATCAGGGCCTGGTCGCCCTCAGCGTCGGCCAGCTCGACCAGGGCTGACTCGGCGCCGACGATGTCGCCCGAGGCAATCAGGCTTTGGGTTTTGGTGATCAGGGCCAGGTGGTTCATGCGTGCTCTCAGTAGATAGTGGTTGGGGCTCAGTCCTTGCGGTCAAAGCCCTGGTCGGCCAGCCAGTCTTCGCCAGCCTCGTGGCGCCCATCGCCGTCATAACCGTCTTCGCTGTCCCCGTCACCATCGGCGTCCCGGCCGTTAGAGCGGTCGCGGTCGGTGTCCTCGTCGCCGTCCTGCTCGTCGCCATCAGCGGCGGACGCCGGGGCCTTGCCGGGTTTGCCATACAGGTACTCCAGCCCGGCCGCCACGGTCAGAAACCAGTCGCCCATGGGTTCCTTCAGGATCTCCAGGCTCAGCGGCCGAGCCCAGGGCTGCAGGGTGACGGCATCGGCCAGGCTGTCCCAGCCCGGCAGGTCTTCCGACGCCAGGCTGATCAGCTGCTCCAGCCGCTTCGGCTGCTTGAACTGGAAGCCTTGATGGAACACCACCGCCACCATCTCCGGGCTGAGCTCAATCATTTGGCGCAGAAACCCGAGTTCGCGGCGCTTGTCGGCCAAGCGCTGGCGCAGTACATCGCGGCCCTCGGAGTCAGAGCTCAAGTCATCCAGCTCGGCTTGGTAAGCCGAAGCAAGGTTGTGAAAAAAGGGCGATGTACTCACGTGTCGGTGTCCATTCAAAGTCACTTCAAAGAATGCTTTTGAAGTAGTTTTGCCAAATTTGCTGGGCGGTGTCCAGGGGGTCGTCCAGCAGGTTGCGGCGGCGGTTGTCGTCATAGGTCTGGCGCCGGTCCGGGTCCGACAGCACCTCATAGGCCGCCTGCACGGCCCGAAAGCGCGCCGGCGCTTCGGGCGCACTGTTGCGGTCAGGGTGGTGCAGAGCCGCCTGCTGGCGAAAGGCTTTCTTGATGTCGGCCTGCGACGCATCGCTGGCCAGCCCCAGAGCGGCATAGTGGTCGGTCATGGTAGCCAGATGAACAACAAGGGGGCCGGGAACGGGTCACTCAAACGCATCGGGCGAGTATCGCACCGCAGGCCGGCCAGGCGGTCTCAGGCTTTGATGTCGGACCAGCCTGCGCCAGTAAGCTGCTGAAGCTGCGCCGGGCTCAAGGGGAACACCGAGTACGGTGTGCCGGCGGCAGCCCACACCGCCACAAAGCGCTGCAGGTCTTCATCCAGCAGCACCCGGCAGGCCTGCGCGTGGCCAAAGGGTGCAACGCCGCCAATGGCATAACCGGTGGCGGCCCGCACAAAGTCGGCGTCAGCCCGGCCCAGGTCTTCGCCCACCAAAGCGGCCACCTTGGCCTCGCTGACGCGGTTGTCGCCACTGGCCACGACCATCACCGCTGCGCCGCTGGCCTGACCCCGAAACACGATGGATTTGGCGATCTCTGCCACCGAACAGCCGATGGCCGCCGCCGCCTCGGCACTGGTGCGAACGGGCTGCTCGAACTCGACCACATCGGTCAAGATGCCGGCCTGCTGCAGCAACTGGGCATTGCGCTGAGCGGTCGGGTGTTGAGCCGGCCTCATGACACCAGCGCCACCGCATGATCCACGAATCGATAGACCTCGCTCGGCGTGACCCCATTGGGGCCCTTGTCCGCCTTGTTGCGGAATTGGCCCATTCGCACCACCACCAGCTGCTTGGACGGCACCACAATCACATACTGGCCCTGATGGCCCTGCATGAAATAGAACGGGTGTTTGTACTGCCAGTCCATCCACAGTGAGTGGCCGTAAAACGGTTTGAGGTCAGGCTGGCGCATGCGCTCGACAAAGGCCTTGTCCAGCAGCGGTTTGCCCTGCCATTCCCCGTCTTGCAGCAGCAACTGGCCAAACTTGGCAAAGTCACGGGTTGTAGCGAAGACGCAGCAATAGGTGCGCTCGATGCCGCCTTCGCTCCCGGCCCTATCCAGCGTGTAAATGCCTTCACGCGCCATGCCCAGGGGCTGCCACAAGCTACGGGACAGGTGCTGGCTGATGGTCAGGCCTTTTTCTTTGGCATCCAGCGCGCGCTGCAGGTAAACGCCGAGCAACTGGGTGGTGCCGCTGCTGTACTCATAGGCGCTGCCCGGCTCGCGCTCGAAGCCCTGACGCAGCACCAGCTGGCGCGCGTCCTGACCAAAGTAGAGCTCAGTGGTGACGTTCAGCGGCAGGTAGTAATCCTCGGTCCAGTCATGGCCGGCCTTCATGCTGGAGAGCTGGGCCAGCGTGGCCTTGGCGCCCCGGGCATCATTGGCATATTCCGGCAGTTGGCCGGTGATGGACGCGTCAAAGTTCGGGATAAAGCCCTGCTGAATGGCAAGACCAACCTGCATGGTGGTGATGGTCTTGGCCACTGAAAACGAGTTGGTTCGGCTGTTCTGGTCGTAGGGC
>CAJAXU010000151.1 GCA_903948045.1 uncultured beta proteobacterium
ACATCTTGTCGATGGAAAACTCGCTGCGGTGGGTGTTGCCGGTCACGTCCACCAAGATATTGCGCAGGGTGCGGTCCAGCAGCCAGGGCGTGAAGTCTTTGCCTGCCTTATGGATTTCGCCCAGCGCAATCTCAAGCTCAAACAACTGGTCATTACGCGCTTCGTCCACGCGGGGCGCCTGGCTGGTGGGGCCGATGAACATGCCGCTGAACAGGTAGCTCAGCGAGGGGTGGTTGTGCCAGTACAGCAGCAGGCTGGCCAGCAGCGTGGGCCGGCGCAAAAACGGGCTGTCGGCGGGTGTGGCGCCGCCCATCACGAAGTGGTTGCCGCCGCCGGTGCCGGTGTGGCGGCCGTCGGTCATGAACTTCTCGGCACTCAGGCGTGACTCAAAGGCGGCCTGGTACAAAAATTCGGTGTTGTGCACCAGCTCGTCCCAGTGCGCCACCGGGTGGATGTTGACCTCGATCACGCCGGGGTCGGGCGTGACCTGCAGCAGCTTGAGGCGCGGGTCGCGCGGCGGCGGGTAGCCCTCCAGCACGATCTGCACCCCCAACTGCTCGGCGGTCGCCTCCACGGCGGTGAGCAGGCGCAGGTAGTCTTCCAGCTGCTCCAGCGGCGGCATGAAGACATACAGCACGCCCGATTTGAGGCCGACCGCCTCGGCCTTGGGGCCGCTGGCGCGGCGCGGGTCTCGGACCTCGACGCACAGCGCGGTGCGGGCCAGCCAGTGGGCGGATTCCTTGGCGGCCGGGGCGCGGTGGCTGGTTTCGGAGAAAGCCGCATTGCCACTGCCAGCGGCGGCAGTGGTAATGGTGGCGGTGGTGGCGTCAGTTGGGCTTTGCCGGGTGACCGGCGCGATGCCTGCCGGCGCCGGTGCGATGGCCAGGGCATCGCGGGCGGGCAGGGCGGCCTTGGGCACCGAGGGGTCGGCCTCGTTCAGGTAGGGGAAATCGGCTTCGCTGACCCAGGGCAGCGAATCCAGAGGCAGCCGCAGGCCCATGGGTGAGTCGCCGGGCATCAGGTACAGGCGCTCGTCACGCACAAACCAGGGGCCGGTGCGCCAGTGCGGGCCGGCTTTGTCCGCGCCCTCCATCGCCTTGATGGGCAGCACGTAGCCGATCTCGCTGTCGAGCTTTTGCTCGAACACGCGGCGCAGGCGCATGCGTTCCATCTCGTCGCCAAGCTTGGAATCGAACGGGTCCACATTGACCGGCAGGCGGCGTTCGCGCCACAGGTAGTACCAGACGTCTTCATAGGCGCTGAGCATGTAAGCGTCGCTCAGGCCCAGCTGCGCCGCCAGCGCCCGGGTGAAGCGCTGGGCGTCGGCGCTGGTGTAGTGGGTGGGCACGCGCTCGTCGGCAAACAGCGCCGGGTTGCTCCACACCGGCTGGCCATCGGCACGCCAATAAATGTTGAGCGCCCAGCGCGGCAGCTGCTCGCCCGGGTACCACTTGCCCTGGCCGAAATGCAAAAAGCCGCCCTGGCCGTAGTGGTCGCGCAGTTTGTGCACCAATTCAGTGGCCAGGCCGCGCTTGGTCGGGCCCATGGCGTCGATGTTCCACTCTGGTGCATCACGGTTGTCCACCGCCACAAAGGTGGGTTCGCCGCCCATGGTTAGGCGCACGTCGCCGGCATCCAGCGCCTGGTCCACCTGCTGGCCCAGGGCCATCACCGCCTGCCATTGGTCGTCGGTGTAGGGCTTGGTCACGCGCGGGGTTTCCAGCAGGCGCGTCACCGCCATGTGGTGGCTGAACTCCACCTCGCACTCGTCAATGCCGCCTTCAATCGGCGCCGCACCCGAGGGTTGGGGTGTGCAGGCCAGCGGGATGTGGCCTTCGCCGGCCAACAGGCCCGAGGTGGCGTCCAGCCCGACCCAGCCGGCGCCAGGCAGGTAGACCTCGCACCAGGCGTGCAGGTCGGTAAAGTCGACTTCGGTGCCGCTGGGGCCGTCCAGCGACTTGACATCAGGGGTGAGCTGGATCAGGTAGCCCGAGACAAAGCGCGCCGCCAGACCGCAGTGGCGCAGCAGCTGCACCATCAGCCAGGCCGAGTCGCGGCACGAGCCCGAGCCCAGCGTCAGGGTTTCTTCGGGCGTTTGCACACCGGGTTCCATGCGGATCAGGTAGCTGATGTCCTGGTGCACCATCTGGTTCACCGCCACCAAAAAGTCAATGCTGCGGCGCTCACTCAGGTCGATGCGTGCCAGGCAGGCCTTGAAGCGCTCGCCCGCCGCCTCAGCCACCAGGTAGGGTGTCAGCTCCTGCGCCAGCAGGGCCTCGTACTCAAACGGGTAGTGGTCGGCGCTGGGCTCCAGAAAGAAGTCAAACGGGTTGTAGACCGCCATCTCCACCACCAGGTCCACCGTCACTTTGAACTCTGTGGCGGGTTTGGGGAAAACCAGCCGCGCCTGGTAGTTGGCAAACGGGTCTTGCTGCCAGTTGACGAAGTGCCCGGCCGGCTCGACCTTGAGCGAGTACGAGATGATTTTGCTGCGGCAATGCGGCGCCGGGCGCAGCCGGATCACCTGTGGCCCAAGGTTAATGGACTTGTCGTAGCGGTAATGGGTGGTGTGGGTCAGCGCGGCGTGGATGGACATCAGGGGTCTCGGTGATCTCGGTGAGGGCAGGGCATGCCCCTGCCGGTAAGCAGTCAAAGCAATCTTGGTGCCAGTGGGCACCCCGGGTCAGCTTACATCGAATCGGCCAACATGGCTTGGTAATCGTCGGCGCTGGCCAGGCGCGGGTTGGTCTTGTGGCAATGGTCGGCGAGCGCACCGGTGATGACGCGGGCAAAACTGTCGGCCTGCACGCCCATGGCGGCCAGGCCGGTGGGCAGGCGCAGGCGGGCGTTCATGTCGTGGATGGCCTGCGGGATGTCGGTGGCAGCTGCTAGACCCATGGCCTGCGCCATGCGCTGCAGCCGGTGCTCTTTTTGGATGGACGGCGAACTGGCGTTGAACGTGACCACCGCCGGCAAAAACATGGCGTTGAGGGTGCCATGGTGCAGGCGTGGATCGACTCCGCCCAGGCTGTGGCTCAGGCTGTGCACGCAGCCCAGGCCTTTCTGGAAGGCCATGGCGCCCTGCATTGAGGCGCTCATCATGTTCAGGCGGGCCTCGCGGTCGGCGCCATCACGGGTGGCGCGCTCGATGTGGGCCCAGCCGCGTGCCAGGCCATCGAGCGCGATGCCGTCGGCCGCTGGGTTGAAGGCCGGCGCCATGAAGGTCTCCATGCAGTGGGCGATGGCGTCCATGCCGGTGGCAGCGGTCAGTTGCGGGGGCAGGCCCAGTGTGAGCTCGGGGTCGCAAATGGCGGCTTTGGGCACCAGGTGCCAGGAGTGGAAGCCCAGCTTGCGGCCGTCGTCCACGATCAAAATGGCGCCGCGCGCCACCTCGCTGCCGGTACCGCTGGTGGTGGGCACGGCAATGATGGGCGCCACCCGCTCGCTGATGCGGGCTGAGCCGCCCTCGATGGTGGCGTAATGGGTGAGCGGCCCTTCATGGGTGGCGGCGATGGCCACGCCCTTGGCACAGTCGATGGCGCTGCCGCCGCCCAGCGCGATCAGCCCGTCGCAGCCCTGGGCACGGTAAACGGCAGCGGCGGCGCGCACAGCGGCCTCGGTCGGGTTGGACGGGGTCTGGTCAAACACCGCCACCGGCCAGCCCGGAAGCACATCGAGCGCGCGTTGCAGCAGGCCGGCGGCCTTGACGCCGGCGTCGGTGACGACCAAGGGGCGGCTGATGCCGACGCGTTCGCACTCCTGCTTAAGCAGCGAGATTGCGCCAAAGTCGAACTGGATCTGGGTGATGTAGTTGATGAAAGCCATGGTGTTGCGGTGTACGATCTGAAAACTGAACTGTAACAACAAGCACCCGGCCTGTGTGGCCGAAGCACTACCCAGCCATGACGACACCGCGCCGCGAAGACTTTCGTTTTATCAACCCGCTGCGGGTGCGCTGGTCTGAAGTTGACCAACAAAAAGTGGTGTTCAACGCCCACTACCTGACCTACTTTGACATTGCCATCACCGACTACTGGCGTGCCATGGCCATTCCCTACGAGGCCAGCATGCCCGGCCTGGGAGGCGAGCCCTTTGTGCGCAAGGCCACAGTAGAGTTTCACGCCTCGGCCCGGCTCGATGACCAGCTGGAGGTGGGCCTGAAATGCGCGCGCATCGGTACCTCGTCCATGGGTTTTGTCGGTGGCATTTTTCGGGACGAGCAACTGCTGATCAGCAGCGAGCTGGTCTATGTGTTTGCTGATCCGCACGCCCAGGTGTCGGTGCCGGTACCGCCGCGCTTGCGCGAGATCATGCTCGGCTACGAGGCCTGCGAGCCGATGACCCATGCCGAGGTCGGCACCTGGCCGGTGCTGGCGGCCGAGCTGCTGCCACTGCGGCAAGAGGCGGGTTTGGCCGCGTCTGAAGACCCGCAGGACGCAACGGCCCTGCATGTGCTGCTGCGCAACCGGCTTGGCCTGCCGGTGGCCTACGGCAGGTTGCTGCCGGCGGTGGATGGCATTGCGACGATCGATCGGCTAATTGTGCGGCGGGTGTTGCGCGGCTCAAACTATGGCCGCGCGGTGCTGATGGCGCTTCTGAAGGCAGCCGAAGACCGGGGCGACGCCAGCGTGCAGGCCCTCACGCCACGCAGCAGCCGAGGATTTTTTGAGCGCCACGGCTTTGTGGCGACTGGGGAGCCGTTCGAGACCGACGGCGTGGTCTACACCACGCTGCGCCACGGCTTGGTCCGTTAGATGTCGGCCAGCAAAGGGTAGGGCGGCGGGCTAATCGTCAGGGCGGGGCCGGTCGCGCTGCCCAAGTGGAGGCCGCCAGCCTCAACGGCGCTGAGTTGCAGCGACACAATCGCGTCCCAACCGCTTCCCACACCCTCTGGCACGGCCGCACCCTGCGCCACCGTGCCGCAGGGCTGATCGGGCTCGCTGGCCTGGAAAATTTCGTCCCCGGCCTTGAGCTCAGCATCAGCATGGGCCACAAAAGCACGTCGTTTGAGCGTGCCGCGAAACTGGCTGCGGGCCACCACCTCTTGGCCGGGGTAACAGCCTTTTTTGAAGTTGACGCCACCGACCGACTCGTAATTGAGCATTTGCGGCACAAAGGCGTCTACCATCGGCGTGCTGATCATGGCGATGCCGCTGCGCACCTCGCCCCAGGCCCAGGCGGCCGAATCCAATGCCGGTCCCGCGGGTGCCGGCGTGCCCACCGGTGCCACCCAAAGGCCACGCCTTACGCCATCAGCCGGGTACAGCACCACCAGATTCGTAGCGTCTAAATCGAGCTTAGCCCATACGGGCTGGTCTTTCCCAGCTACCAAATCCATAGCATCTCCCGCCAAGCCGAAGACTGAAAAATCAGCGCTGGCATCGCTCAGCTTGGCCTTGGCACGCATCACAAACATCGACAGACGCTTGAGCGTGGGGGCCAAAATATCTTGCGGGCAGACCAGCAGCAGCTCGGTAGGGCTGCGTTTAAAGACCACAAAACTGGCTTGCATCCGACCCTTGGCTGAGCAAAATGCCGCTAATCGGGCCTCGGTTTGGCCTAGCAGCGCCGTATCTTGCGTCAATTGGCCATGCAGAAAGCTGGCAGCGTCCAGGCCCTCGGCCCGGATCACGCCAAGCTGGGGCAGGGGGGCGACGCCTTGAAAGTGAGGGTTGTTCATGGGCTGAATTATCATGCTCGCCTAATGAATCCTGAGACTGTAGGGCTGTGCGTCGATATTTAACCGTGCTGGGCGTTCTGGCCGCTCTGCTGGGTGGGGCGGCGCTATGGTGGCTCAACCGCGACCTGCAGCCGGGCCCGCAGGCACTCGAATTGGCGGTCGACCCTGGTACTGCGCCGCGCGGTGTGGCGCAGGCGGTGCGGGATGCCGGTGCCCGGGTCAACCCGCTGCTGCTGTACGGCTGGTTCCGGCTGTCCGGTCAATCACGCCAGATCCGCGCCGGCAACTACGAGATCGAGCCGGGCAGCACGCCGCGCAGCCTGTTGCGCAAGTTGGTGCGGGGCGAAGAATCGCTGCGCAGTGTGACGCTGGTGGAAGGCTGGACGCTGGCCCAAGTGCGTGCCGCGCTACAAAAAGAAGAGCTACTCAAGCCCGACACACAAGGGCTGGCGCCCGAAAAGATCATGGAAGCCCTGGGCCTGCCCGGCGTACCGGCCGAGGGCCGTTTCTACCCCGACACCTACAGTTATGCCCGCGGCAGCAGCGATCTGGCCCTGCTTAAACGTGCCCTGCACGCCATGGACCGCAAGCTGGACGCGGCCTGGCAGCGCCGCGCCCCGGATTCGCCGCTGCGTACGCAGCAGGAACTGCTGGTGTTGGCCAGCATCATCGAAAAAGAAACCGGTCGCGCCAGCGACCGGCCGATGATCAGCGGCGTGTTTGTGAACCGGTTGCGCCTGGGCATGCCGCTGCAAACCGACCCCACGGTGATTTACGGCCTGGGCGAGGCCTTTGATGGCAATTTGCGCCGTCGCGACCTGCTGGACGACACGCCCTGGAACACCTACACCCGCCGCGGCCTGCCGCCAACACCGATTGCCATGCCGGGCTGGGGCTCGCTACAGGCAGCGGTGCAGCCGGCCAGCACCCAAGCCCTGTACTTTGTGGCGCGCGGTGACGGCACCAGTGCCTTCAGCGCCAGCCTGCAAGAGCACAATCGGGCCGTCAATAAATACCAGCGCAAGCAGTAAGCAACCAAGCAGCACACCATGACGGCAGGGCAGGGCATCTTCATCAGTTTCGAGGGCATTGACGGCGCCGGCAAGTCCAGCCACGTCGACACGCTGGCGCAGGCCCTGCGCGATCAGGGCCGCAGCGTCACGCTAACGCGCGAACCGGGTGGCACCGCCCTGGCGGAAAAGCTGCGCGCGCTGGTGCTGAACGACCCGATGGACGCCATGACCGAGGCGCTGCTGGTGTTTGCGGCGCGGCGCGACCATCTGCGGGTGTGCATTGAGCCGGCGCTGGCCCGGGGTGAGGTGGTGCTGTGCGACCGCTTCACCGACGCCACCTTTGCTTACCAGGGTGGTGGTCGTGGTTTCGATCTGGCTATGCTCTCATTTTTAGAGCAAAAAGTGCAGGCAGTACAAGGCCCAGAGGGTGATTTTGTCCGCAACCCGGACCTGACGGTGTGGTTCGATCTGGCGCCCGAAGTGGCGGCCGAGCGGCTGTCCCAGGCGCGCACGCCCGACCGCTTTGAGGCCCAGCCGGTGACATTTTTCCGCCGGGTCGCAGCGGGTTATGCCCAGCGCCTGGCCGCTGACCCCGGTCGTTTTGCCCGGATCGAGGCCAACCTGCCGCGTGACGCGGTATGGCGGGCAGTGCGGCAGGCGGTGCAGGCGCGGGGCTGGCTGGCATGAGCGCTGCCGCCGCACCCTGGATTGCCGCGCAGGCGATTGGCTTGCTGACGCAGCGGGGTCACGCCTGGCTGCTGGCGGGGCCGTCGGGCTTGGGTCAATATGACTTGGCGCTGGCATTGGCGAGCGCCTGGCTGTGCGAACAGCCCAGCGGGCAGGGGGCCTGCGGCCACTGCAGCAGTTGCCATGCGGTGTCGGTTCGCACCCACGCTGATTTGTGCGTGCTGATGCCCGAGGCGCTGATGCTGGCGTTGGGCTGGCCGTTGAGCGAAAAAGTTCAGGCTGAACTGGACAACGCCAAGCGCAAGCCCAGCAAGGAGATCAAGGCCGAGGGCATGCGCGACGCGATTGAGTTCAGCCAACGCACGAGTGCGCGGGGTCGCGGCAAGGTGGTGCTGGTCTACCCGGCCGAGCGCATGAACCATGTCACGGCCAACGGCTTGCTCAAGACCCTGGAAGAGCCGGCGGGCGATCTCAAATTTGTATTGGCCAGCGAGGCCGCCCACCAGCTGCTGCCTACCGTGCGCAGCCGTTGCCTGTGGCATGCCATGGCCTGGCCGCAGACCGAAGCGGCGCTGAGCTGGTTACAGGGGCAGGGCGTGCCAGCGGAGCAGGCCGGCGTGCTGCTGCGTGCGGCTGGCGGCCGGCCGCAGGACGCTTTGCAATTTTTCCAGACCGGTCGCGATGCGGCCACCTGGCGGGCGCTACCGGCAGCCGTGGCGCGGGGTGAGCTGGCCTTGTTCAAGGATTGGACGCCGCCGCAGGTGGTGGACGCGCTGCACAAGCTGTGTCACGACACCTTGGCGGTGCTCGCGGGCGCCAGCCCGCGCTTCTTTGAAGCCAGTCAATTGCCCAAAGCCAGTTCACTGGTGGCCTTGAGCGCCTGGAGTCGCGCGCTGACCGCCAGCAGCCGCACGGCGGAGCACCCTTACAACGCAGGCCTGATGCTCGAAGCGCTGGTTAGCCAGGCCCACATCGCACTCAACAGTCGACCCTAGCTTGTCTCGCATCATGTTCACAGACTCCCACTGCCATTTGAGTTTCCCCGAGTTGCAGGCGCAACTGCCGGCCATCCGGCTGGCCATGGCCGAGGCCCAGGTCGACCGCGCGCTGTGCATATGTACCACGCTGGAGGAGTTTGCCGAGGTGCATGCGCTGGCCCTGGCCTATGACAACTTCTGGGCCAGCGCTGGTGTGCACCCCGACAACGAGGGTGTGGCCGAGCCCACGCTGGCCGACCTGCTGCGTCTGGGCGCGCTGCCGCGCGTGGTGGCGATTGGCGAGACTGGGCTCGATTACTACCGGCTGAACGGCCGCAGCGTGGCCGACATGGCCTGGCAGCGTGAGCGCTTTCGGGTGCATATTGCGGCGGCACGTCAATTGGCCAAGCCACTGGTGATTCATACCCGTAGCGCATCAGTGGACACCTTGGCGCTGCTGCGCGAGGCCGGCGAGGACGGCTCGGCCGGCAGCGCTGGTGGTGTGTTTCACTGCTTTACCGAGACCGCCGAGGTAGCGCGTGCCGCACTAGACCTGGGCTTTTACATCTCGTTTTCAGGTATTTTGACCTTCAAAAACGCCCAAGATCTGCGCGATGTGGCCGCTTTTGTGCCGCTGGACCGCATGCTGATCGAGACCGATAGCCCCTATCTGGCGCCGGTGCCTTACCGCGGCAAGACTAACAACCCGTCTTATGTGCCGCATGTGGCAGCACAAATTGCCAGCGTTCGCCAGTGCCCGGTGGCCTTGATTGCCGAGCACACCAGCCGCAATTTTGAGACTCTTTTCAAAGGGGTTCTCGCATGAGATCCTGCGTTTTGATAGGCTTCTTAAAACACTTGAAGAAAGCGTTTTATCTTGTTGTTTTAATTGCTTATTCATCAGCTCACGCAGGCTCATATGAGGATTTTTTTCAGGCCATCAAGCAGGGTAATGTGGCGGTAATAACTGGGTTGCTGCAGCGTGGCTTTGACGTCAATGCCGTCAACCCAGCGGGTGAACACGGGCTGTTGCTTGCGCTGCGCGAACCCAATGTCAAAGTGGCCCAGGCCTTGATGGCTTGGCCGAAGGTGACCGTTGAGGTTCGATCAGCGCAGGACGAGAGCCCCCTGATGCTAGCCGCCTTGCATGGCTTGCTGACAGAATGCCAGACCCTGATTCAGTTGGGCGCTGATGTCAACAAGCCCGGTTGGACGCCCTTGCATTACGCCGCCACCCGGGGCCACCTGGCGGTGATGAACCTGTTGCTGGATGAGCATGCCTATATTGACGCGGCGTCGCCCAACGGCACCACGCCACTGATGATGGCCGCCCATTACGGCACGCCGTCGGCCGTGAAACTGCTACTGGAAGCCGACGCTGACCCGACGCTCAGGAACAACGTGGGGCTGAACGCCTTTGATTTTGCCCAGAGCGCCATGCGCCTGGAGTCAGCGGCGGTGATTAGCGCTTTCATTCGGGGACGGCAGCCAAAGGGGGTTTGGTAGGGGCCGCCGCGGTTATTATTACCAGGGTATAAATTGCTACAGCTATTTTATCCGGGTAAAATTAGGCCTTATATACACTTTGTGAGGCGCTTAACATGCTCGACGATCCATTCAAGCTCTCAACCGTCTTTGAAGACCACCGGCTCTTGCTGTCCGGTCCACTGGTCGATGTTGCGCTGGCAGTCAAGGCGGCGATTGACGGTGGCTCGTTGGCAAGCTTCCTCGTTTTTGACGATATGACAGGTGCTGTGGTCGACCTGGACTTACACGGCTCCTTAGCCGATGTCGTTGAGCGTCTTTCTCAGCCCGCTCAGCAATACCCCGGGCGTTTCGGGCCTGGGTTGAATACGCTACCGGCTCCTGTGGTCGACGAGCCCTGCGAGCCACGCGGGCGCGGGCGACCAAAATTAGGGGTCGTCGCACGCGAGGTCACCTTGCTGCCCAGGCAATGGGACTGGCTGTCCACACAGTCGGGCGGCGTATCAGCCACGCTCAGACGCCTGGTGGACGAAGCAAAGCGGTCAGGCCTAACGCGTGAACAACGGCGTGCCATGCAGGCTGCCGCCTATCAGTTCATGACGGCCATCGCGGGTGACATGCCTGGTTACGAAGAAAGCATTCGTGCTTTGTTCGCAGCTGACAGCCCCATGCTCGTGCAGTGCATGGCCGGCTGGCCCGCAGACATCAGCGCACACGCCGTGCGCCTGGCTTTTGGCGAGCCGGTCAGCCCGGTCGCATAACCCGATTCACTTGATACGATGTATATTATGTTAATAAATACATCAATCAATCACTGGACTTGCGATGGGCACAGTCAGACCGGCACGTACCTTACCCTGCCGAAACCCGAAATGAGATCACCGCCGCCGCTGGGTCGGCGAACGGGCTGCCCAGTGCAATCTGACCGCTGCCGTGCAAAACGCAGGTGTCCCGCCGCAAAGGCACATCTGCATCGCCCCCAACAAACCGGATCCAGGAGCCAAAAGAGCTGAGATCGGTGTAGACGATGCTGCCGTTGTGCCATTCCAGCCGCGCATGTGAGCGTGAAACACCGGGCTGCTTGATGACAAAGTCGGCCTGGTGTGTGCGTCCGATGGCAATCGGAAAATCATCGGTGGTGAACTCTTGCGCGATGTCGCGCCAAACCAGTTCAATGTGCTGCGGCTTGGCCGCCCCGCGTACAAGGTAGCGGTCAGCCGCCAAACTCGCCTGCTGCGTCATGGGTGATGTGGCCAGGTCTTCACCCCAATCGATCTGACAAACCTCGCACGGCTCGGAGCGGCCCCGGATGCTGACCAATCCCAACTTTTTGAACTGAAGGTCTGGCAATTCTTCTGAGCCGTCCAAGGCAGCCAGACTGGCCCAGATCTGGTGCGGCCCACAAAGATCGCTCAGGCGAGAGGCAACATTGACCGCGTCACCGTAACAGTCATCACCGACCATCTCGACCGCGCCCTGAGCCACGCCAATGCGAATCGGCAGGCGCAGGGCCGGCGGGATGTCTGCCATACGCGCCTGATGTTTGCGTTGCATGTCGACCACGGCCCGAATGGCAGAGGGACCATCGGCAAACATGGCCAGCACCCCATCACCCAGGATTTTCACGACGCGACCATCAAACTGGCGCACTTGCTCGGCCAACGCGGTGGTGACTTGCGTCACCATCAGCGTCGCCAGCGCATTACCTTGAGACTCAAACGCGCCGGTACTGCCGATCAGGTCAGCAAAAACAAGGGTGGCCTGCATGTTCAATGGCAGCCGCTTAGCCCCAGTACAGCATGGCGTCGCGGCCCTCCACCAGCAGCTGCGCCGGCGCACCTACGGGGAGCAGCACCTTGGTGGCCACATGCCCAAACGGCAGGTTGGTCAGCACCGGGATCTTGACTTGACTGCGCAGCCAGTCCACCACGCTTTGCAATTTGTAACCGCGGTCATGCGGCACAAGCTTGTAGTCGGTGAATTGACCCAAAATGATGGCCCTTTGTTGCCCCAGCACACCGGCGTGCAGCAACTGGGTCAGCATGCGCTCAATGCGGTAGGGGTGCTCTGCCACGTCTTCCAGAAACAACAGCCCGTGCTTGACCTGCGGAAAATACGGGCTGCCCAACAGCGAACTGAGCACCGTCAGGTTGCCGCCCCACAGCGTGGATTTTTTGATGCTAAAAGTGCCTCCAGGCCCCGTATTCATTGGCTTGTTAGCTATTATTTTAGTAGTGTCTGCGGCGGCTGCCCTGCCCTCGGCAGGCTGGCGCCAGCCAGCGCCCTCCCCCTGCCCACTCAGCAAATCGTCAAAACAGGCCGCCATGATCTCGTCGGGTTGCGCGGGTGCTGCCATGCCAAAAGCTTCGCCTAAGGACGGGCCGGCCCAGGTCACGCCACCGGTACGGGCCAGCACCGCGCTTTGGAAGGCGGTGAAATCGCTGATGCCGACAAACAACATGCCTTTGTTGATCGCCCGGGGTGCGCACAAGCTCCGCGAGCTGATAGTTCGTCTTCAACCTGCTCAAAAACATGAGGGGATCTGCCGCAAGCGAGCGAGCGAACACAGGCAGAAGTGTTGCAAACGTACCGCCCCAG
>CAJAXU010000152.1 GCA_903948045.1 uncultured beta proteobacterium
ATCACGAGCGTTTGAGCTTTTGCGGCGAGGCCAGTCACATCACTGATGACCGCTTCTTTCTCACTGCGATTAAGACTCAAGGTCTACTCCTTCTAAATGTACCGGTCAGCCTATTGCTTTCCGGCACGCCACGTTGCAGCGACCAACTGTTCAGGAAATCATCCTCTAGCAGCGGGATCGCCATCTGCGTTGGTTAGCTTTGATTAAGTGCCGGCTCTCACAAGTGAGACTGCACACCAACGGTCTTGGATGGCCTGCCCGATTTTTTAGGACCTGGCAGCCCACCACTTTGCGATGCCTTTACGGGCAGCGCAAATTCTTTTCTTTATCCGGCGATGGTCTGCAGGTCAACCCGCACACCCACACCCATCGTCGAGGACACAGCCACCTTGCGCAGGTACACGCCCTTGCTGGCAGCCGGCTTGGCTTTGGTCAAGGCCTCAACCAGCGCGGCCAAGTTACCTTGCAACTTGTCGTTGCCAAATGAACGTCGGCCAATGGTGGAGTGCACGATGCCAGCCTTGTCAACCCGGAACTGAACCTGACCCGCCTTGGCGTTGCGCACTGCAGTGGCGACGTCAGGCGTGACCGTACCAACTTTAGGGTTGGGCATCAAACCGCGGGGACCGAGGATCTGGCCCAGCGTACCCACCACACGCATCGCATCAGGTGCGGCGATGACAACATCAAAAGGCATGTCGCCGGCTTTGATCATGGCAGCGAGATCGTCCATGCCAACGATGTCGGCACCAGCGGCACGCGCCTCATCGGCCTTGGCCCCTTGAGCAAACACCGCGACGCGTTTGGTCTTGCCGGTGCCATTGGGCAACACGACGGCACCGCGCACCACTTGGTCCGATTTCTTGGCGTCAATACCGAGTTGTACGGCGACATCTATCGACTCGTCGAACTTGGCGGTAGCGAATTCCTTGACGATGCCCAGTGCATCTGCCAATGGGTACAGCTTATTGCTGTCGATCTTGCCCTGTTGGGACTTTTGTTTTTTGGTGAGCTGAGTCATTTACACACCCTCCACATTCACACCCATGGACCGCGCCGAACCGGCAATGGTGCGCACTGCGGCGTCCATGTCAGCGGCTGTCAGGTCCTTCATCTTGGTCTTGGCTATTTCCTCGAGCTGTGCGCGTGTGATTTTGCCCACCTTGTCGGTGTGCGGGCGCGCAGAGCCCTTGTCGATCTTGACCGCCTTCTTGATCAAAATCGACGACGGCGGCGACTTGATCACAAACGTGAAGCTCTTGTCGGCAAAGGCCGTGATCACCACGGGCAGCGGCAAACCTGGTTCGATACCCTGGGTCTGGGCATTGAATGCCTTGCAGAACTCCATGATGTTCAGTCCGCGCTGACCCAGAGCCGGGCCAATGGGGGGGGACGGGTTGGCTTTGCCTGCTGGGACTTGCAGTTTGACAAAACCGACGATTTTTTTCGCCATGATTTTCTCCTTGCGGGTGCTAGCGCCAGGTGCCAACAAATTGTTGACTGGACCCTGGCTCCCCGCGGGTTAACGACTCACAAAGCAATCCGGCACCGAGTCGTAAAGCGCCGGAACCAATCACCTCAGGTCTTTTCGATCTGAGAGAAATCCAATTCAACAGGCGTAGCGCGCCCGAAAATAGTCACAGAAACACGAACCTTGCTCTTGTCGTAGTTCACGTCCTCGACCGAGCCATTGAAGTCAGTGAAGGGGCCGTCCTTGATCCGAACAAACTCACCCACCATAAACTCAACCTTGTGCCGCGGCTTTTCAGTGCCCTCCTGCATTTGGTTGACGATCTTCATCACCTCAGCTTCTGAAATGGGTGCAGGACGATTTTTTGCACCACCCACAAAGCCCGTGACCTTGTTGGTGTGCTTGACTAAATGCCAGGTGTCGTCGTCCATCACCATTTCAACCAGGACATAACCAGGGAAGAACTTTCGTTCAGTGGTTTTCTTCTGGCCATTCTTGATCTCGACCACTTCTTCCATGGGCACCAGGATGCGACCAAATTTGTCCTGCATGCCTGCGCGGCTGATCCTCTCAAGAATATTACGCTCCACCGCCTTTTCCATGCCCGAGTAGGCATGGACCACGTACCAACGCAAGTCCGGGTTAACCGGGGCGGTGGCCAGAATCTGTGCTGCGCCAGCCGCGTCCGCAGCCAGAGGATCTACAACATCATTCATCATTTCTTCCACCCTAGGATAAGGTCATAAAAGAGCCACTCCAGTGTCTTGTCGGTCAACCAGAGGAAGACTGCCATCACCAGAACGAACACAAAGACATAGGCGGTCATTTGCACTGCCTCCTTGCGCTCGGGCCAGACCACTTTTTTGACTTCGCGCCAGGCATCCCGGCCAAATGCCAGCAACGCTTTGCCTGATTCAGCGGTGAAGAAAACACCAACGGCCGCAGCCATTCCCAATAAAAGTGCACCCCATTGAGCCCAAGCCCCTTGCTTGGCTAACAGGTAAAAAGCCGCCAAAGCAACCGCAACCAGAACGGCCGCGCCGCCCAGCTTGGCCTTGTCTGCACTGGTACTGACCGTTTGAACTTGTGAGGTAGCCATGTTTCTCTATCGTGCGTCCGTCTTCGTGTAACTGAATGCCGCCTTCTTGAGACGCTGAAGCCCGCCATTCGCATGGCGGGCTTGGAACCACCCTTTTGCAGCCTTCAGGTGGCAGGGGCAGTAGGAATCGAACCTACAACCTTCGGTTTTGGAGACCGACGCTCTGCCAATTGAGCTATA
>CAJAXU010000153.1 GCA_903948045.1 uncultured beta proteobacterium
AGCATGCCCGTGCAATACCCGGCGGGTCTACTGGCCGAGCACCACCACACCCGCAACGCCGCCAGCCTGTTTGACGTGTCCCACATGGGCCAATTGCGCCTGGTTGGGCCCGATGCACCCGCAGCGCTGGAAACCCTGCTACCGGTGGACGTGCTGGGCCTGGCGCCGGGCCGCCAGCGCTACGGCCTGCTGCTCAACGACGAGGGCGGCATCATGGACGACCTCATGTTCGTCAACCGGGCCGACAGCCACGGCGACCTGTTTCTGGTGGTCAACGGCGCCTGCAAGCGCGAGGATCTGGCCCACATCACCGCCGGGACCGGCCATCGCTGCCAGGTTGAGGCTCTGCCCGAACAGGCGCTGCTGGCCCTGCAAGGGCCGCACGCCGTGACGGCGCTGCAACGCCTGTGCCCAACCATCGGTACGCTGGTGTTCATGAGCGGCGGCAGTTTTGAAGTCGACTGCCGCCAGGGTGGCGCGACCCAGCCCGTGCCCTGCTACATCACCCGCAGCGGCTACACCGGCGAGGATGGTTTCGAGATTTCGGTGCATCAAGACGATGCACCGGCACTCGCGCGCGCTCTGCTGGCCCAGCCCGAGGTCCGTCCGGCCGGCCTGGGCGCCCGCAACTCGCTGCGGCTGGAGGCGGGCCTGTGCCTGTACGGCAATGACATTGACAGCACTACCACCCCGGTCGAGGCCGGCCTGGGCTGGGCCATCCAGAAGGTACGCCGCAGCGGCGGCGCACGGGCCGGCGGTTTCCCCGGCGCTACAAAAATACTAGCGCAGTTATCAAGCGGGACGGGGGCTACAGGCCGAAAACTCGTAGGACTTCAAGCCCTGGAACGGGTACCGGTGCGCGAGCACAGCGCCCTGCAGACCACCGACGGCCAGCCACTCGGCGAAGTCACGAGCGGCTTGCTCAGCCCCGCGGTCGACGCGCCAATCGCGCTGGGCTATGTGCCACCGGCCTTTAGCGCGCCGGGCACCCGGCTGCAGGCGCTGGTGCGCGGCAAGCCCGTGCCGATGGAAGTCGTCGCCCTGCCCTTTGTGCCGCACCGCTACGTGCGCGGTTGACGCACGCGCCTTGAATACGATGACACCTGTTTTATTTGCTTTTTTTGAAAGGACTTTTCCATGACCCTGCACTACACCCCCGACCACGAATGGCTGCAATCTGACACTTCTCCCGTGGGCGCTGGCGACATCGTCACCGTCGGCATCACGCACCATGCGCAGGATGCGCTGGGCGATGTGGTGTTTGTCGACCTGCCCGAAGTTGGCAAGACCCTGACGGCGCGTGAGGTGGCCGGCGTGGTGGAGTCGGTCAAGGCAGCGGCCGATGTGTTTATGCCGGTCTCGGGCGAGGTCACCGAGGTGAACGAGGCCCTGCGCGCCGATCCGTCGCTGGCCAATTCCGACCCGCTGGGCGCTGGTTGGTTTTTCAAGGTGCGGGTCAGCCAGCCCGCCGAGTTCCAGGACTTGATGGACGAGACCGCCTACGCCGGCTTTTCGGCCGCAGCCTAAACCCCAAACGCCGAGGAGGCCGCCATGTTGATGCAATCTGCCAAACCGCTGGGCGAACTCGAGGACAGCCATGAGTTCGTCGCCCGCCATATCGGCGTCAGTGAAGCCGACCAAGCGCTGATGCTGCAGGCCGTTGGCGCCGAGTCACGCCGCGCCTTGATGGCGCGCATCGTGCCCACCAGCATTGCGCGGCGCAGCACCATGGCCATCCCGGCGCCCTTGTCGGAGGCTGCTGCGCTGGACGAACTGCGCGCCATCGCCTGCCGCAACCAAGTATTTCGCAGCCACATCGGCCAAGGCTATTACGGCACCCACACACCTGGGGTGATCCTGCGCAACATCCTGGAAAACCCGGCCTGGTACACCGCCTACACCCCCTACCAGGCAGAAATCAGCCAGGGCCGGTTGGAGGCGCTGCTGAACTTTCAGACCATGATCACCGACCTGACCGGCATGGCGATTGCCAACGCCTCCATGCTGGACGAGGCGACTGCCGCGGCCGAGGCCATGACGCTGGCCATGCGCATGGGCAAGTCCAAATCCACCACCTTTCTGGTTGATGACGAGGTGCTGCCGCAGACGCTGGCCGTGTTGCAGACCCGGGCCCGGCCGCTGGGCATCACCGTCAAGGCCTGCAGCGGCCCGGAGGGCCTGACCGAAGACAGCTTTGGCGTGCTGCTGCAGTACCCGGGGGTGAGCGGCGTGCTGCGGGACGACCGCGCCTGGATAGCCACCTACAAGGCGCGCGGCGGCGTGGTGATCATGGCGGCCGACCTGCTGGCTCTGACCCTGCTGGTGCCACCGGCCGAGCTGGGCGCCGACATCGCCGTGGGCAGCAGCCAGCGCTTTGGCATGCCGCTGTGCAACGGCGGCCCGCACGCTGCCTATCTGGCCTGCCGCGACGAATTCAAGCGCTCAATGCCGGGCCGGCTGGTGGGCGTGAGCGTGGATGCCGAGGGCCATCCGGCCTACCGGCTGGCGCTGCAAACCCGCGAACAACACATCCGGCGCGAAAAAGCCACCTCCAACATCTGGACCGCACAGGTGCTGCCGGCGGTGGTGGCCAGCATGTACGCGGTGTACCACGGCCCCACGGGTCTGCGCCGCATCGCGCAGCGGGTGGCGGCCTTCACCGCCATGCTGGCGCGTGGCCTGCAGCACCTGGGCTATGAGTCCGTCCATGAACACGCCTTCGACACGCTGACGCTGCGCACCGGTAATGCTACTGAATCCATAGCTAGAAAGGCCCGCGCAGCAAGGCTTAACCTGCGATTTGGTGCCCAAGGTTTGGTGAGTGTGTCGCTCGATGAGACCACCACCCGGGACCACGTGGCGCAACTCTGGGCGGTGTTTGCCGCAGATGGCCAGGCGCTGC
>CAJAXU010000154.1 GCA_903948045.1 uncultured beta proteobacterium
CCCACAGTCAACCCGTCCATGCGCAGCGTCGGCTGGCCCACGCCCACTGGCACGCTCTGGCCTTCCGTGCCGCAGGTGCCAACACCGCTGTCGAGCTTCATGTCGTTGCCGATCATGGACACGCGCTTGAGGCACTCCGGCCCGCTGCCGACCAGGGTCGCGCCCTTGACCGGGTACTGAATCTTGCCGTTTTCAACCCAGTAGGCTTCGCTGGCTGAAAACACAAACTTGCCAGAGGTGATGTCCACCTGCCCGCCGCCGAAATTGGTGGCGTACAGGCCTTTCTTGATGCTGGCCACGATCTCCTGTGGCGGCTTGCCGCCGGCCAGCATGTAGGTGTTGGTCATGCGCGGCATCGGCACATGGGCATAGCTTTCGCGCCGCCCGTTGCCGGTGGGCGCCACGCCCATCAGGCGCGCGTTCATGCTGTCCTGGATGTAGCCCTTGAGGATGCCGTCTTCGATCAACACATTGCGCTGGCTGGCGTTGCCCTCGTCGTCGACATTGAGCGAGCCGCGCCGGTCGGCCAGCGTGCCGTCGTCCAGCACGGTGACACCTTTGGCCGCCACGCGCTGGCCGATGCGGCCGCTGAAGGCGCTGGAGCCCTTGCGGTTGAAGTCGCCCTCAAGGCCATGGCCAATGGCCTCGTGCAACAAGATGCCGGGCCAGCCTGGCCCAAGCACCACGGTCATCTCGCCGGCAGGCGCTGGCCGTGCCACCAGGTTGGTCAGCGCCGCCTGCACCGCTTCGTCGACATAGCGGCCGATGCAGGCGTCGTCAAAATAGGCCAGGCCAAAGCGGCCGCCGCCACCAGCCGAGCCCATCTCGCGCCGGCCTTTTTGCTCGGCGATCACGGTCACCGACAGGCGCACCAGGGGGCGCACGTCGGCTGCCAGCGTGCCGTCGGCGCGGGCCACCAGCACCACGTCGTATTCGCTGGCCAGGCCGGCCATCACCTGCACCACGCGGGGGTCTTTGCTGCGCGCCAATTGCTCCACGCGTTCGAGCAGACCGACCTTGGCCGTGCTGTCCAGCGTGGCGATTGGGTCGAGGTCGCGGTAGAGCGAGCGGGCTTCGGCGATGCGGCGCTTGCCAGCCTTGACGCGGGCGCCCTGCGCCTGGGCGGCGATCGAGCGCACCGTGCGCGCCGCGTCCAGCAGAGACGCCTCGGAGATGTCATCCGAGTAGGCAAAGGCGGTTTTTTCGCCGCTGACGGCCCGCACCCCGACGCCTTGGTCGATGCTGAAGGAGCCGGTCTTGACGATGCTCTCTTCCAGGCTCCAGCCTTCGCTGCGGGTGTACTGGAAGTACAGGTCGGCCTCGTCCACCCGGTGCGCCTTGATCTCGGCCAGGGCTCGCAACAGGTGCGATTCGTCCAACCCGAAGGGTGTGAGCAGCAGGGACTTGGCAATGGCCAAGCGTTCGAGGGTGGGTTCGCGTGAAATCATGGCTTCATTCTAGGGCCGCCCGGCTCAGCCAAGGCCGTCCAGCTCAAAGGCCCTGCACTCAGTCGCGGCTGCGTCCCAGCCAGTCAAACAGGGCGGCATCATCGAGCGCGTCTAGCCCGGCGGCGCTGGCGTGGGCAAACACATCGCGCGCGCTGGCGCCCAGTGGCCCGACAAAGCCCACCGCCTGCGCCGCCTCTAGCGCCAGCCGGGTGTCTTTTTCCAGCAGCGTCAGGTGGGCGCGCGGCGCGTAGTCGCCGGCGATGGCGCGGCGCATGCGGTCGGAGCCGATCCAGCTTTGCCCGCTGGACTGCTCGATCACGTCCAGCGTGCGGGCCAGATCAAGCCCCATTTTTTGCGCCAGCACCAGCACCTCGGCCGCGCCCACCAGGTTGATGGCGGCGGCCAGGTTGTTGACCAGCTTGGTGCGGGCGCCGTCGCCGACCCGCTCGCTGATGCGGAACACCCGGCTCGACAAGGCGTCAAACAGGGCCTGATGCCGCTCAAACACATTGCGGGCACAGGCCACCATCAGGCTCATGCTGCCATCCAGCGCGCGCACCGGGCCGCCGGACATCGGCGCGTCGACCGTGTGCAGGCCGAAGGGAACCAGCCGCTGTGCAAATCTCTCGACATCCTCGGGCGCCAGCGTCGGGCACAGCATCACCACGCCACCTAGCGGCATGGCGCTGGCCAGCCCGTGCGGCCCGAACAGCACGGCCTCGGTTTGCACCGCATCCACCACCGCTACGATAGATACTACCGAATTGATAGCAACAACATCAGGCAGGGCGTGGCCTACAGCCCCAAATGATGCCAAAAATTGCAGGCGCTCAGGCCGGACATCGCAGACCTGTACCGGCCAGCCCAAGCCCAGCAGGCGCTGCGCCATGGCGCCCCCCATGTTGCCGATGCCCACCACGCTGACTGGAAAAGGCGCCACCGGTTCGGTCATGATTGCACCAGGCGCTTGGACTTGGCGATCGACATCAGCATGCCCAAGGCCAGCCCCAGGGTGACCATGGCGGTGCCGCCGTAGCTGATGAAGGGCAGCGGCACCCCCACCACCGGCAGGATGCCGCTGACCATGCCCATGTTGACAAAAGCGTAAAAGAAGAAAATCATGGCCAGCGCGCCCGCCAGCAAACGGGCGAACACGGTGGGCGCCTCCAGCGCAATGGTCAGGGCACGCAGCACCAGAAAACCGAAGCCGGTCAACAGCAGCAGGTTGCCAATCAGGCCAAACTCCTCGGAAAAGGCGGCAAAAATGAAATCGGTGGTGCGTTCCGGGATGAACTCCAGATGGGTTTGCGTGCCCTGCATGAAGCCCTTGCCCCAGAAGCCGCCGGAGCCAATGGCAATCATGCCCTGGATGATGTGAAAACCCCGGCCCAGC
>CAJAXU010000155.1 GCA_903948045.1 uncultured beta proteobacterium
GCTGCACACCGGGAACACCTGGTCCTGCGTCAGCCGCGTGCCCAGTCGACTCTCCCACTTGCCCTGGCCAAACACAATCTCCACCTCGGCCGAGGCACTGGGCTTTTCCTCGGGCCAGATCGAGGTCGCCACCTGGAGCTGGACCCAGGGAAACTCCGCCAGAAACCGGGCCAGCCGTGGCGTCAGCCAGAACACCGCGAACGACAAATTGATGTGCAGGGCCAAGACATTCGGGTCATTGCGGCCGGTCAGGACATTGGTGCCCTCTTCCAGCATGGCGAAGGCTGCCTGCACGGTGGGCAGGTAAGCGCGGCCCTCGTCGGTCAGTTCCAGGCCGCGTACCCGCCGCACAAACAGGGAGCAGCCCAGGGCGTTTTCCAAGCTCTTGATTTGCTGGCTGACGGCCGACTGCGTCATGTGCAGTTCCAGCGCCGCATTGGTGAAGCTGAGCGCCCGGGCTGACGCCTCAAACGCGCGCAGCCAGTTCAAGGGGGGAAGACGTGCCATCGGGAACCCATTAGCAATACATAAGTAACACTTATTCTATGCCGCTGTTTTCTTCGTTTGTCAGGGCGGCGGGCCTGCCCCACACTCGCACCCTGTTCCACCATCCCCCACCCAGGCCCCCCACCCCGTGTTTGACATCCGAATTTCCGACCATCCCCCCTCAACGCAACTGGTGCTGCGGCGCCAGGGCACTGACACCGTGCTGCCCCCGCTTTGGTTGCGCGCGCGCAGCCCCGAGGCCAGCCAACGCGACCCGGCCACCGGGCAGCGACTGTTCAACCCTCACCTGCTGCCCGACAACCTGACGCTGACCAGCGCCAGCTGGCAGGATGACCGGCTGCAGCTGGCTTTCAGCGACGGCTTTGCCGGCGCGTTTGACCCGGCCGAACTGCGGGCCGGCACCGAATTGACGGAGGGCTGCCCGGCGACCCGCCCCTGGCGTGCCGACCTGCCGACGCCGCCGGTGTACCGCTGGACTGAGCTGCAAGACGACCGCAGCATGCTGCGCGCCCTGACCGATTTCCTGGAACTCGGTTTCTTGCTGATTCACGACACACCGACACAGGCCGACTCGGTGCTGGACATCGCACAGCGCTTCGGCTACGTGCGCACCACCAACTTCGGCCAATTCTTCGAGGTCTATTCGCGCCCGGATTCGAACGATCTGGCCTACCGGCCCGTGGCGCTGGGACCGCATACCGACAACCCGTATCGCACACCGGTGCCGGGCATCCAACTGCTGCATTGCCTGCAAAACGAGACCTCGGGCGGCCTGTCGACGCTGGTGGACAGCCTGGCGGTGATCGCCCAGCTGCGGCGGGAAGACCCGCAGGGTTTTGAGCTGCTGTGCCAGGTGCCGGTGCGCTTTGAGTACCGGGATGCCGACACCCACCACGTCGCGGTCAAACCGATGATCGAGCTCGATGGCAGCGGCGCAGTAGCCGGGGTGCACTACAGCCCGCGGCTGGACGACATACCACTGATGTCCAACGCGGACACGCAGCGCTACCACCGGGCCCGCAAACGCCTGGGTCTGCTGTTTGAAAGCCCGGCGTTCGAGCTGCGCTTCAAGCTCGACGCCGGCCAGCTGATGATGTTTGACAACAACCGCGTGCTGCACGGCCGCACCGCATTCAACCCGGCCGAAGGCCACCGCCAGCTGCAAGGCTGCTACATTGACCGGGACGGCCCGCGCAGCCTGTACCGGGTGCTGCAATGCCAACTTGGTGACCATGCCGCCCCGGCGGCGCCTTATGAGGAGCCCGCACTTGAAGACCGTTGAATTCACACAAATGAAGCATGGCAACCGCGCCGAATACGCGCTGCTGCACACCCTGGAGAGCGACTACATCCGCGCCCTGCCCGACCGGCTGCTGCAGGCCCTGAGCCGGCTCGGCGACTCGCTGCAGGGCTACCAGGTGAGCCGACTGGAGCACTCGCTACAGACCGCCAGCCGCGCCGAGGACGACGGCGCCGACATAGACACCATCGTGGCCGCCCTGCTGCACGACCTGGGCGATGAACTGGCGCCAGAAAACCACTCGCAGGTGGCGGCAGCCATCATCCGCCCCTTTGTGCGGGCCGAGGTGACCTGGATCGTGGAGATGCACGGCCTGTTCCAGATGCAGTACTACGCGCACCATTACGACAAAAACCCGAACGGCCACCTGGCCTACCGCGACCACCCCTGGTTCGACGCCTGCCAGCGTTTTTGCGAACGCTACGACCAGGCCGCCTTCGACCCGGCCTACCCGAGCCGGCCGCTGAGCCACTTCGAACCCATGCTGCGGGCCGTGCTCAGCCGCACACCGTTTGACCCGGCCGTGTTGCAGGAGCGCCCGCTGGCCGTGTCATGACGGCCAGTCGATCCCGCTGGGGGCTGAACCGGCGGGCTGCAAATACGAGCAGTTGCACGACAAGCCTGGGCCGTTTTTCAGGGAAGACAGGTGGTTTGAATCGGGGGACGGCGCTTAGGCGGTTGGGCCTGTAAAGCAGATAATGTCCTGTATCACACGTTCACGGAGGACTTACACGATGACCGCCAGAACCATCAACGTGCGCCTGCCCGAGGCGCTGTACAACCAAATCGAAGAGCTGGCCAAAGCCACCGCAAGAAGCAAGAGCTTCTTGGCGATCGATGCGCTGACCCACTATGTACAGACCGCGTCCTGGCAGATCCGCGACATTCACGAAAGCATCAAGGAAGCCGATGCGGCTGAATTCGCTACAGACGAGCAGGTCAAAGCGGTATTCGGTAAGTACGGCGCTTGATCTGTGTCGATCAAGTGGACCCAGGTAGCGCTCCGGTCTGTTGATGACATCGCAGCCTATATCGCCAACGACAACCCAATCCGTGCGACCAGTTTTGTGCTGGAGTTACAAGAGGCTGTGACCAAACTTCAGGCCCATCCGGGCATGGGCAGGGCCGGCCGTGTGCCGGGCACCCGTGAACTGGTCCTGCACAAGAACTACATCGCGATTTACCGCGTGCGTGGCGATGATGTTGAAATTTTGCGATTGCATCACGCAGCCCGCAATCTGTGACAAACCGGAAGCGCCACTGATGAAGAAATGGTTTTGCTGCACTTTGCCTGCTTGCACCAGAACGATGGAATGACCCAAGGCGATCCGACCGTGCTGACCTGTTGGGATGCCGGTCGCCTTGACCTAAGTCGCGCTGGTATCACCCCACGAGCCAGATATCTGGGCACAGAAGCTGCGCGAAGCGAGACCAGCATGGACAAGGCCAACCGCCGTACCCATACCTGTCGTGATGTCTATGATGCACGGCATGACAGCAATTAGCCAAGGCAGCCCTAAACCCTGTGCCTTTTGCACCCTGCCAACAGCGCGGGTGATCGACGAAAACACCACAGCCATGGTCATTCGCGACGGGTACCCCGTGTCGCCCGGCCACACCTTGCTGATACCCAAACGGCACACGGGCTCATTTTTCGATCTGTCGGAGCAAGAGCGTGCCGACCTGCTGGCCCTGCTTGACCGTGCCAAGCGGGTGCTGGATGCCGAGTTGCAGCCGCAGGGCTACAACATCGGCATCAATGACGGCGCTGCCGCTGGCCAGACCGTGCCGCACTTGCATGTGCACCTGATCCCGCGCTTTGAGGGTGACTTGCCTGACCCCAGGGGTGGCGTGCGGTGGGTCATACCGGCCAAGGCGAAGTACTGGTGATGACGCGCGACGAAGTCATTGCCGCTTTTAACGCCATCCGTGTCTGGCAAAACGGTGACCGGCGCGCGGTGCACAAGCCTTTGCTGGTGTTGCTGGCCTTATCCCGCGTGAACGATGTGGCTTCGCAAACGATGGATTGGAACGAAGCCGAGCCTTTGCTGAAAAGCCTGCTTGAAGAGTTTGGGCCGGATGGATCATCCAGCACTCGGCATTTCCCATTCTGGCATTTGCAGACGGATGGACTCTGGCAGCTGGATGGCCCTGCCGAGATTGTGAATCGCCCACCGGGTGCAACACCCACATTGACGGAGTTGCGGCAGAACCATGTGCGCAGTGGCTTCGCTACGCCCATTTACAAGGCGCTCAAGGCCGACCCCGAGCTGATTGGCATCGTGGCGCGGCGCATTGTGGACGCGCATTTTCCGGAAAGCATTCGGGGTGACGTGCTGGATGCGGTGGGTCTGGCACAGGTTGAAGTCATGGGCAGTACCAGAGACGCACAACGCCGGCGCGATCCCGCGTTTCGGGCCAAAGTACTGATGGCCTACCAATACCGCTGCGCGGTGTGCGGCCACGATTTGCGCATGGGGCAACAGTCCATTGGGCTGGAGGCGGCGCACATCAAATGGTTTCAAGCCAATGGCCCAGACGAAGTGCCCAACGGCATTGCCATGTGTTCACTGCACCACAAGGTGTTTGACCTGGGTGCATTCAAGATCCTGCCCGGGACATACCAGATGGTGTTCAGCCAGCACCTTAATGGCAGCGAGGCGGCGTCCCACCGCATGCTGGCGTACCACGGCCACGGCATGATCCTGCCGCAAGCCCAAGAGTACCGGCCCCATCCCGCCAACCTGGATTGGCATGCCCGGCAGGTGTTCAAAAACCCGGCAAGGGGCGATTGAGGGAGTTTTTGCCTAAACCCTGTTCGTTTTGCACCCCGCCATCAGCGACGGGTACTGCGTGCCCCCGGGCCACACCTTGCTGATACCCAAACGGCGCTCCGTCTGATCTTGCATTATCATGAAACATCAATTTCCATCATGATGGAGTTAGCTATGGCCACTGCTGTTCGCGAAAAGTTTTCCTCTCAGGCCGCACCCGATGTGCTGGCTGCGCTGCGCCAGATCGCCGAAAACCAGGGTCGCCAGTTCCAGTCAGTGCTGGATGAGGCCTTGCGAGACTACATCGACCGGCAGCAGAAGGAACGACCCCGCCGCCATGCAATGGCTGCGTTCGCGTCCAGCCTGGAAGAATTCGACAGTCTCTACCGCGAACTGGCCAAATAATTCGTGGTACGCGATCACCTGACCGTGGGCGATGTGCTGGGCATGCACACTGTATTGATGCAGCGATACGGTGGTGCGATGGGCGTGCGCGACCCCGGAGCACTGGAGGCGGCGCTTTTCCGTCCGCAAACGGGCTACTACAAAGACATCGTGGCCGAAGCCGCAGCGTTGCTGGAGAGTCTGGCCATCAACCATCCGTTCGTGGACGGCAACAAGCGGATTGCCTTTGCCGCTGCCGATGTTTTTTTGCGTATTAATGGCTGGCGCCTGCAGCGCGCGCCGCTGCTCATCCACGCGGAGATGATCCAGATGTTCGAGTCGGGGACTTTTGATATGGCCCACGTCGAGCCGTGGTTGCGGGCATTCGCAATCGCTTCGGAATGAAGCTACTTACACGAAATCACCAACCCTGCTGGGTGCTTGCAGCTCTAAAAAGCGTAGCGCTTTAGCGTGCAAACCGCGCGCTCTTTTCGTGCTCAGCATAATGAGTCCATCATCGCTATTACAGGAGTATTGAGATGCAAGCCATCGAGCTATCGACCACGATTTCAGCGCATGGCGGCAACCGTCGCGAGCGGCAGATGAACCTACGCCAAGCCTTGGCAGCGGTGGCGCAGGCGGGTACTTTTGCCCATGTTGAAGATGCAGGTGCTTGGCAGCGGCGGCAAACCAAATGAGCGCTGCCATGCCGCTTGCTTCTCCGCCAAGCTCAGATGGTGGTCACTTATCGGCCAGGGCACAAGTTTCAGGTCAAATCGGGCGCTAGCCCTCGCCTTACTTGGTTATCTAGCTATTATTTATATAGCGATAGTTCAATGAGCGCAGCCAACGGCATGGGCGCGCAGGGTAGCTTTAAGGCAAGTGGTTGACGACAATTACCTTGGCTCACTCAATCAAGGAAGACTTCTTTGAGCATGTCGGTGCAGTGCTGGATCGCTGTTACCACATGAGGGATGGACTCTGCCACCTCAGCTTCATGCCGGATCACCATCTCAGTGGTCAATATCAGCCGCCGAACTCTGTCACGCGGGTCTGCGACTTGGCATACCCTGGCAAAATCAAATAACCCTTGCCGGGCTGAAAAAAATGACTTCTGGCCGCATAAATCCAAGGCCAGCACGTCCTCAGGAATGTAGGCTGTGGTGTTGACGAGATCAAACGCCGGTGCCAGGCGACAGTCGCTGGTGGTGGGGTCGGTATAGAGCAGGCCAAAGTTTTTCAGATGCGCATCGCCATTGCCCACGACGCACGACAGCGCCACCATATCGAAAAGCGCCTGCAGAGACGGCCTGACGTGGGAGCCAGACGCAAACGCCTCAACCAGCTTGGCCACATGCGTGTAGCTGGTTTTGTATTTCTCGCGTGAAGACAATCCCGCCAAAACCGCCATGTCCTCAAACCCAATGGGCGTGCCATCCGGCGTTCTGTCAAACCGCTGCATGACAAACAGCTCTTGGTTGTTGGACAAATAGAACTCCGGCACTGCCAAGCCTGACGCCTTGGCGATACTCACGCAGAGAAACTCGTTGGCTGCCAAACCTGGGTATTCCTGGCGACCGCTTTTCACAATCAGGTCCGACGTGCGCACCGTGGCCTTGGAAGACGCCGGCTCCATCGCATGGGATAACGCCACCTGCGGCACCAGCAACTTAGGCTGTACGCCCGAAATGCCGGTACGGTAGATGTACTTGTCCACCAATTCGGCAAACAAACTCTCGGTGCCGTCCCAGGCCAAAATTTCACTCAAACGTTCGCCTTTGCCCTGTGCACTTGCCAACGGGTTCACAAAATCAGATTGCACTGCCACGCGGCCAATGGGGGCTTGTCCGCTGGACAGGGCCAACAGCAACATGGGCTCCAGATTGACGATTTTGGCCAGGCGGTTTTGCAGCGCCTCCAGTAAAAAGCCCTCTGGCAAATTCATTTGAAAGATAGGGTGCAAGGAGGCATGCGCAAATTGCGCCTTGCGCACTGGCATGGTCAGACTGACCGCCGCATCGGCAGAGGCTGGGCCGTAGCCAAACAAAAATTGACCTTGCTCCTGCGTCAACTCTCCCGCATTGCCTTGGGGCGTGCTGACCTGCAGGTGCGTGGCGGCCTTCATTGAAAATCTTTCAGCTCATCCAGCGTGGGCCGGGTACGGGGCGACAAGGTCAGTTCCGCACCCAGTGCGCCCGCCAGCCTGGCATAGCTCTCCATGGCCACCGAACTGCGCCCGGCCTCCATGGCAATCACCTTCAGGCGCGTCACACCCGCCAAACCCGCCAGTGCCTCTTGGGTCAGGCCCCGGTTAGTGCGCATGGCTTTGAAGGCTTGCCCTAGTTTTTGAAGGTGAAAGGACATGTCCATGTATCGATAATAATACTTTTATTAGTTATTGATCCATAAACGATACTTTTTTGAGGCAACACACCACCAAACGCCATCCAGTTTCAATGGTCCAAGCCGTGTGGGCCGACTTCTCCCGCGCCGCCTGCTCCTCCGCCAAGCTCAAATGATGGTCATTGATGGGCAAGCTCACAAGTTTCAGGTCAAATCGAGCGCTAGCCCTCGCCTTACTTGGTTATCTAGCTATTATTTATATAGCGATAGTTCAATGAGCGCAGCCAACGGCATGGGCGCGCCGGCGCTCGGCCAGCGTCCGCAAAATCCAAGCTTGGCTCATAAAGCATCAAACGGGTTGACGATTTGAACCCCGCAGCCCAGGAAGTCGCGCACGTTGCGGGTGGCCAGCACCAATTGGTGTTCGATGGCGGTGGCAGCAATCAGCATGTCTGGGGCGCTGCGGGCGATACCTTGGGCTTGGAATTGCCCACGCAACACGCCGCCGCGCTGGGCAATGGCGGGGGTAATGGGGTACACCGCGTGCAGACGTTCCACCAGTGCGTTGAACAGCGCCAACTTGCGGGTGTTGGGTTGCCAGGCCAGACCGAAGTGGGCTTCTTCCAGCGTGACGGCGGAAAGAGCCATCAATGGCACCGTTTGGAGCCAGCGCATCACCTGCGGGTCGGGGGTGCTTCTGACCACCTCACTGATGACGTTGGTGTCTGCCAGAACGATGGTGGCGCTCCGTGCAGAGTTGCCTTAAGCGGGGTCGAGAAAGGCATTGGCGCGCTGCCAAGCCGTTTGGCGCGCGGCAGGTGTGAGTGGCTTTCAATAAGCGCGTAAATCTGGCGGCAAAGGATGAATGAGATTTACCTGCAATGCCGTGTTTGCAGGAGCCCGAAGGGCGAGTGCAA
>CAJAXU010000156.1 GCA_903948045.1 uncultured beta proteobacterium
TCAAACCCATCATGCCGGACTTCAGCCGTGTCAACCCGCTCACCGGCCTAGGCAACATGTTCACCAAGGACAAGCTGTCTGAAGTGGTCAAGATGACGTTCATCACGGCGGTGGTGATCGCACTGGGCGCGGTTTATCTGAGCAGCAGCTTGCATTCGCTGGCGATGCTGGTCCTGCAGCCTTCCACGGCGGCCCTGGAACACCTGACTACCTGGCTGACGCGTGGCATGGGCATACTTTTGTTGGTGGTGCTGCTGGTGGCCATGGTGGACGTGCCCTTGCAGATATTCCTGCACAAATCCAGGCTCAAGATGTCACACCAAGAGGTGAAACAGGAGCACAAGGAATCCGACGGCAACCCGCAGCTCAAGGGCAAGCAGCGTGAACGCCAGCGCGAGATTTCACAAGGCAACAGTATTTCTGCTGTTCCCAAGGCTGACTTCGTACTGATGAACCCGACTCACTTTGCGGTGGCGATCCGCTACGACGACAAAACCATGCGTGCGCCCCAGGTGGTGTCTAAAGGCGCGGACTTGCTGGCCTTCAAGATTCGCGACATTGCCAAAAACCACGCCATTCCCGTGCTGCAATCGCCGATGCTGGCCCGGGCCCTGTACGCCAATGCCGAGCTGGACAAAGACATCCCCGCCAGCCTGTACACCGCCGTGGCCCAGGTGCTGGCTTACATCTACCGGCTCAAGGCCGCTATGCGCGGCGATGGGCCCATGCCCGAGGAACCACCGCAACCCTTTGTGCCCGCTGAGCTCGATCCACTGTCCAAAGTCGTGGCGAACACGGCTACGCCATGAACCCACAACTCAAGTCATTGCAACAGTGGTTCGGCGGCCACGCCGCACTGATCCAAGGCGCAGCCACACCGATGCTGGTGGTGGCGGTTCTGGCGATGATGGTGCTGCCCCTGCCGACCTGGCTGCTCGATGCTTTTTTCACACTGAACATTGCGGTCGCGCTGATGGTGATGATGGTCGCCGCCTACATGCTGCGGCCGCTGGATTTCTCGGCCTTTCCGGCCATCCTGCTGCTCACCACCTTGATGCGGCTGTCGCTGAACGTGGCCTCCACCCGGGTGGTGCTGATGGAGGGCCACACCGGCCCCGGCGCCGCTGGCGCGGTGATCGAGGCCTTTGGCCACTTCCTGATCGGCGGCAACTTTGCGGTTGGTCTGATCGTGTTCTCGATTTTGGTGGTGATCAACTTTGTGGTGGTGACCAAGGGTGCGGAGCGGATTGCCGAGGTGTCGGCCCGCTTTGCGCTGGACGCCATGCCCGGCAAGCAAATGGCCGTGGACGCCGACCTGAACGCCGGCCTGATCGACGAAAAAGAGGCCAAGCGCCGGCGCGCTGAAGTGTCCGAAGAAGCTGACTTTTTTGGCTCGATGGACGGCGCCTCCAAATTTGTGCGCGGCGACGCGGTGGCCGGCATTCTGATTCTGCTCATCAACATTTTTGGCGGCTTTGCCATTGGCGTGCTGCAGCACGGCCTGACGGCCGGTCAGGCGGCCGATACCTACATCCTGCTGGCGGTGGGCGACGCCCTGGTGGCACAGATTCCGGGCTTGCTGATCTCGGTGGCAGCTGCCATGGTGGTGTCCCGCGTGGGCAAGGAAGAGGACCTGGGGCGGCAGATCGTGCAGCAAATGCTGATCTCACCCAAGGTGCTGGGCATTACCGCCACCATCATGGGCGTCCTGGGCCTGATTCCTGGCATGCCGCATGTGGTGTTTCTGGGGATCTCCCTGGTGTTGGGCTACGGCGCCTGGGTGATTGCGCACAAGCCGCCCCCGCCCGACCCCGCCATTGCTGAGGCCAACGCCGCTGCCGCTGCCGTGTCGCCTGACGGCGAGGCCACTTGGGACGATCTGCAACCGGTCGACCAGCTGGGACTGGAGCTGGGCTACCGCCTGATCGCCCTGGTGGACAAGAACCGTCAAGGCGACCTGCTGACCCGCATCAAGGGCGTGCGCCGCAAGTTTGCCCAAGAGGTGGGTTTCCTGCCGCCGGCCGTGCATGTGCGTGACAACCTGGAGCTCAAGCCCAGTGGCTACCGCATCACCCTGCGCGGCGTGATTGTGGGCGAGGGTGAGGCCTTCCCCGGCATGCACCTGGCCATCAACCCCGGCGGCATCACCACACCGCTGATTGGTACCGCCACCACCGACCCGGCATTTGGGCTGCCAGCCCACTGGATCGACGATCGGCAAAAGGAAGCGGCACAAATGGCCGGTTTTACCGTGGTTGATTCAGAGACTGTGATGGCCACCCATTTGTCACACTTGATGCAAGTCCAGGCCTCGAAATTATTGAGCCGGACCGAGACCCAACAACTGGTAGAGCATGTGGCCAAGCAGGCCCCCAAACTGATTGAAGAAGTAGTGCCCAAAATGGTTTCGATCTCGATATTCCAAAAAGTGCTGCAGCTGTTGCTGGAAGAGTCGGTGCACATCCGTGACATCCGCACCATCATCGAGTCTCTGGCCGAGCACGCCAGCAGCGTGGCTGACCCGGCCGAGCTGGCACGCCGGGTGCGCATTGCGCTCTCGCCGGCCATCGTGCAACAAATCTACGGCCCCTCACGTGAGCTGGATGTGATCGCCATCGACCCGTCGCTGGAGCGGCTGCTGGTGCAGGCTTTGGGCAACGCCTCAGGCCCTGCGCTGGACCCGGGCGTGGCCGACATCCTGTCCCGCAGCGCTGCCGAGGTGGCCCTCAAGCAGGAAGAGCTGGGCATCCCGGCCTGCCTGCTGGTTCCCGACACGATCCGCAGTGCGATTGCCCGCCTGGTGCGGCGCGTGGCACCCCGACTGCAGGTGCTGGCACACAGCGAAATTCCTGAATCCCACACCATCCGCATCGGTCCGATTCTCAGAGGCGCAACATCATGAACATCCAACGCTTTACCGCCCCCACCTCGCGTGAGGCTCTGGCCAAGGCACGGCTCGCCTTTGGTGACGAAACCCTGATCCTGTCCAACCGCAGCACCGCCTCGGGTGTCGAGGTGCTGGCCACAGCAGAAAACACGCTGGCACCGTCGGACCGGTCCGAGTCATTTGCCACCAGAGTGCGCGACCAGGCGCCGGCCCTTTCCAGGGACGCTGAACTTCCGACCTTGGACCTTCGGGCCCAGGTGGAGGACGATGCCGCGCAACTGGCGATGAGCACACTGTCATTTCAGGACTATGTGCGCGAACGGATGTTGCGCCGCCGGGCCGAGGCCCTGGCCGCTGAAAAAAATGGCATTGCCCCTGGCAGCGGTAACGCCAAACCCAGCACCGAACCCCGTCCCCCGGCACCAGCGGTGCGTTCCGCTGCAGCCCCAGCCAAAGGTGGCCGTGCAGACGTGCCAGCGGCGATCAAGACCGCACCAGCACGCAAGGCCGAAGCACCCGCGCCGATCGCCACCACACCGGCGTCCAAGCTGTCGGACGGCTTGGTGGACGAGTTGCACGCCATGAAAACGCTGATCGAGGACCGCTTCAATACCCTGACCTGGCTGGGCCAGGCGCGTCAGCACCCGATCCAGTCCAACCTGATGCTCAAGCTGATCCGGGCCGGCTACTCACCCACGCTGGCGCGGACCATTCTGGAGCGCATGCCGGAAGACGTGGGCGCCGCAGAATCGCTGCGTTGGGTCATGGCGGTGCTGGAGCGCAACCTCAAAACCGACGCGCGTTCACGCCCGCTGATCGAAGAAGGCGGCGTCTATGCGCTGGTTGGCGCGACCGGGGTCGGCAAGACCACCACGGCTGCCAAGCTGGCCGGCCTGTGCGCCCGCGAACACGGCCCAGCCAGCGTCGGACTGATCACGCTCGACACTTACCGCGTGGGCGCCCATGACCAATTGCGCTCTTTCGGCCGCATGCTGGGCGTGGTGGCGCATCTGGCGCACGACCGAGCGGCCCTGCAAGACCTGCTGAACCTGCTGGCCAACAAGAAAATGGTGTTGATTGACACCACCGGCCTGGCGCCGAGTGACCCGCGCAAGCGTGACATGCTCAGCGTGCTGGACTTGCCTCGGGTCAACCGGCTGCTGGTGCTCAACGCGGGCGGCCACGGCGACACCCTGGACAGCGTGGTGGCGTCCTTCAAATCCAGCGGGGTACAACAGGCCGTGCTGTCCAAGATTGATGAAGCGGCCAAACTGGGCCCGGCGCTGGACGCGTCCATTCGCCACCAGTTGCTGCTGCGCGGCGTCACCATGGGCCAGAAGGTGCCAGAGGACTGGGACTCCGCCGATGCCGCCAAGCTAGTACGCCTATCCATGCGCTCGCCCGCCAAGTCGGCGTTTGACCCCAAGGCGGCCGACCTGGGCTTCTTCTATTCGCAACCCCTGCCTGCACATCCGGGGCACCTCAATGCTTGAGTACCTCTCCAACCAGGGCGCCGGCCTGCAGGGTTTTGCCCTGCAGACCGCCCCACGGGTGATGGCACTGGCCAGCCACGGCAGCCAGCAGGACGAACTGCCCCTGCTGTGGGAGCTGTGCTCAACCCTGGTTGGGCTCGGCTATTCCGTGGCCGTGCTGGACGGCACGAGCGCGGAGAGCGAACAAAACCATGGGCTGGATCATTTGCTTGAAGACGCCTGCTGGCGCCCGGACGGCATGGACGAACCCAATTCCTGGGTGGTCCTGCCAGCCGGGCTCGGGCTACAGCGCCTGTGCGACTCGGCCAGTCACCACGCCAGCGCCCTCGAGCCGCTGAGCCAGCTGTTCCAGAACTACGGGGTGGTGCTGATTTACGCGCGCGTTGGCCTGATGGTGCCGCTGCTGGATGGCAGCGATATCGAGCCCCTGCTGGCGGTGTCGCGGCAGGCCATGTCGCCGGTGACCGCCTACCAGGCGCTTAAGGAAATGGTGCTCAAGGCTCGGCTCAAGCCGACCATTGCCGCCATCATGGATGAGTCCCCCGCAGCGGGAGCGTCCGGGAGCGGCGACTCGGCCGCCAAAAAGTTGCAGGACTGCGCCATGACCTTTCTGGGCTACCAGGCCCACGCGCAACCGGTCGGCCGGCAAACGGCGTCCGGGCCCGATCAGATGTTTCAGTTGGCGCTGCGCCTGCTTGAAAACGCCGTGGCACTGCCGCGCAAACACTGGGCAGGAGTGCACTGATGTATACCGCCAAGGGCCAACTCGACCGTAACGCCATGATCCGTCAGTACCAGCCACTGGTACGGCGGCTGGCGCACCACATGATGGCCAAACTGCCGGCCAATGTGCAGGTGGATGACCTGATCCAGGTTGGCCTGATTGGTTTGTCAGACGCTTTGTCGCGCTATGAGGCGGGCCAGGGCGCACAGTTTGAGACCTTTGCCACGCAGCGCATTCGCGGCGCCATGCTGGACGAACTGCGGGAGAACGACTGGATGTCGCGCGGCTCGCGCAAAAGCCAGAAAGATATTGAGCAAGCCTTGCACCGGCTGGAGAACCGCCTGGGTCGCACCCCGCTGGAGAGCGAGATTGCCACTGAAATGGGCATGAGCCTGAGCGACTACCAGTCGCTGTTGAGCAAAGTACGTGGCACCCAGCTGGTGTACCTGGAGGACATGGGGCGCGGCAGCGACGACGACGACAGCTTTCTCGACCGCCATGTGGCCGACAGCGACGCTGACCCCTTGAACCTGCTGGGCGATCAGCGCCTGCGCGAGGCCCTGGTGTCGGCCATCAAGCTCCTGCCAGAACGCGAGCAGCTCATCATGAGCATGTACTACGAGCAGGACATGAACCTGAAGGAAATCGCGCTGGTGATGAACGTCACCGAGTCGCGCATTTGCCAACTGCACAGCCAGTCCATTGCCCGCCTACGCGCCAAAATGCGCGCACATTGAGCGGCGGGCTCGGCCCCTCTGGGGCGACTACGGCATCACTTGCTCGGCGACGGGCCTCTCATCAAGATAAAAAAAGGCTGCCAGCGGCAGCCCAATCCTAGAGAAAACCGGAACTCAGGCCGACAGCCGGCCAAAGGCACCGCTCTGCCGCCCTGGCCGACCATAGGCGCCAGCGCCCTGTGCATAACCGGCGTCGCGGGTGGCGGGCACCAAGGTGTTCAAGGCGCGCTCCACCAACACGGTGCGCCGAATCAAACTCTCGCGCTGTAAAGCCAGTGCAGCCGCCATTTTGCGGACCCGCGCGCCCACACGGGGATCGCGTTGCTGGGCCGGGCTGAGCCGCTGCACCGCGTCGGACAGGGTCAGGGTGGCTTGACGTAGTGACGCCGAGGCGATGCCCAACGACTGGGGTTCACCCGACACAATGGCCGCTGCCACCTCAGCCACGTGGCGCTCAGCATCAGCGAAAGATTTGTCGATCAGGGTTGTCATGGTGGGTTCTGACGGTAAGGGCCGGGCTCAGACCCGGCTGCGCTTGAGCAATTCCTGGGCGTTGGACAACAGTTTGTCGGCAATGGCGTCGGCATTGACCGCGTACGTACCCTGCTGGATCGCCGCCCGCACGGCATTGACCTTGTCCATATCCACATCTGCGGTATCGCTGCGGCCGACGGCCGCCAGCGAGCGTGCCGCAGTAGACACCGTGACCGCCACACCCGCCGACTGCGCGCTTTGGGCCGCGGTGGCATTGGCGGTCGCGGCCGCGCCCCGCTCCGGCTTGGCCGATGGCGTTTGCGCCCCGGTATTGAGCAGAATGGCGTTATCGTGCGGTTGACCAATTTTCATCATGTTCTCCCGAGTGCCTTTGAAGTGGCTTCGTACAGTCTTTATCGGCCGATTCCGGATGGGCTTGAGGGCTATTTTGCATGTTTTTGACCCTTACAACTCCATCGTGACGGTACGGCGGTCGGTCACCAGGCCGGACATGATCCGCCCATTGTCCATGCGGACCCGGGCTTGCTGGCCGATCACCCCCGCTGACAGCGCCAGGCCATCGGTCGTCACCTGAAAACCCTGGCCCTGCGCCACCACACGAATCTGGGCACCAGCCAAAAATACCTGCGCCGGCCGGACTGCCGCCTGGCGCAACACCTGGCCGGTGCTCAGGGCGCGCGCTGCCACCTGTCCGACCCATTGCTCTGGCGTCACCACCACAGCGCTGGGCTCCAGCGCCCAGTCAACCTCGGCCTGCAGCGCGTCGCTCTCGGTCAGCACGGTGCCTGAGGCAATGTCGCCCCGCACCACCCAGGCCGGGCCAAAGGCCTTGACGGTCAGGGGTAAAAAAACAGTCCAGCGCGAGGGACCTTCGACACAGCGCAAGCCAAGACGGGTCTTGCCCCACAGCCGGGCCCCGGGGGGCAAGAAGGGCTCTACTTTGGCGCAGGGGGCCAGCCGCAGCCGGCTGTCGAGCTCGCCGAGCTCGATTTCGGTGCGCAGCGGGCTCGTGCCCGGTGGCAACGCCGTGGCCACCGCAGCATCCAGCCACCGCTGGGTCGGCGCCAACCAGTCAGGGCGTGACGGGTTCAGCGCTTGCGCGCACAGGCTGGACGACGCCAAGCCGGCCAGGGCCAACACCGCGAATGACCGGCGATACGGATTGAACAGCATTGACAACATGGTGGCGGGCCCTAGAAAGGATGTGGGCTTTGACTATAGAAGTTCCACGGATCAAGCAAAGACCGGAGTTGGCCGGGCTTTCCCCCTCAATTCGAGGCCTCCGAAATTCAAGTTTTCCCCACAATCGCTCCACGTCGTCAAACCGGGCCGTGGGCACCGGATTCCGATTCACTACCGCTGAGAGGCACTATGTTCGCAACCATGACCAACGGCTTGGACTTCCATTCGAAGGCCCTGGTCGTGCGCGCCGACCGGCAACGCGTCATCGCCAGCAACATTGCCAATGCTGACACGCCAGGCTACGTGGCCCGCGACCTTAATTTTCGCGATGCCATGGCAGCCGCCAATGGCAGCAGCGCGCAACTGGCCGGCCCTCGCGTCCAAGCCACGGCGCGCCAACCCGGCCACATTGCACTGGCAGGCAGCACCATTGGCAGCCTGGGCGGCACTGAAGGCATGGCCTACACCGTGCAAACCCAACCCAGCATGGATGGCAACAGCGTTGACTTGGACCGGGAACGGGCCAATTTTGCCGACAACTCGGTCCGTTATGAAGCCACCCTCAGGTTCATTAACGGCTATTCCAAGACGATCTTGAGCGCGATCCAAGGCCAATAAGCCGATACCCCCCACGGAGACCCGCCATGTCCATGTTTTCCATCTTCAACGTGTCAGGCAGCGCCATCAGCGCCCAGTCACAACGCCTCAACGTGGTGGCGAGCAATCTGGCCAACGCCGACGCCGTGGCCGGGCCCGATGGCCAGGGCTACAAAGGACGCCAGGTGGTGTTCGAAACCGTGGCCATGGGCTCGGACGCCTCGTCGGGTGTGCGTGTGAACGCGATCAAGGAAAGCAACGAGCCCCTGCGCAAGGTGCACAACCCGAACCACCCTTCGGCTGATGCCGAGGGCTATGTCACCCACTCCAACGTGAACCCGGTGGAGGAAATGGTGAACATGATCTCGGCCTCACGCTCCTACCAGAACAACGTCGAGGTGATGAACACCGCCAAGACGCTGCTGCTCAAAACCCTGCAAATGGGTCAATAACCCGAAGGAAACCAGCCATGGCGATCAACTCAACCTCCCCCGTCAGCAGCCCGGTGCTGCAGAACCTGCAGGGCAGCAACACGGCGGGTGAAAAAACCGATGCCGCGTCGCAGCAGGACCGCTTCATGAAGCTGCTGGTGGCGCAGTTGAACAACCAGGACCCGATGAATCCCATGGACAACGCGCAGCTGACCAGCCAGACAGCGCAGATCAGCACGGTGTCCGGCATTGAACAGCTCAACAACAGTGTGCTGGCCATGGCCAAGCAGTTTTCGTCCATGCAGATGATGCAAAGCGCACCCATGATCGGACACGACGTGCTGACCGCCGGCAACAGCCTGACGGTGAGTGACGGCCGTGCCAACGGCGGTGTGGAACTGGCCAGTTCCGCTGACAAGGTAAGCGTGCAGATTCTTTCGCCAGGCGGCCAGTTACTCGACACGCTCGACCTGGGTGGCATGGCGGCCGGGCGACAGCAGTTCTCCTGGGATGCCAGCAAATACACCGGCGGCGGCAACTTGAGCTTCAAGGTGACTGCCAGCAACGCTGGCCAAGCCATCCCGGCCACCGCCCTGGCGCGCGACACCATCAGTTCAGTCGGCACCGACGGCAGTGCCATGAGCATCGTACTCAAGAGCGGCGCAACTGTGCGCTACGAACAAATCAAAGCGGTGCTGTGAAGCGCCATTCATTAGACACATTGACTGACAGGAGCACCCTATGAGTTTCCAAACCGGCCTTGCTGGCCTGAACGCTGCAACCAAGAATCTGGATGTGATTGGCAACAACATCGCCAACGCCAACACCGTGGGCGCCAAGGCATCGCGAGCTGAGTTTGCGGCACTGGTGTCGTCGGCAGGCACGGGTGGCACCGATGAAGGCCAGGGGATTGGCGTGGCCGTAGCCGCCGTTTCACAGCAGTTCACCCAGGGCAGCGTCAACATCACCGGCAACAGCCTGGATGTAGCCATCAACGGCGGTGGCTTCTTCCAGATCACAACGGCGGAGGGCAAA
>CAJAXU010000157.1 GCA_903948045.1 uncultured beta proteobacterium
AACACGACCGGCTTCATGTTGAGCTTCATGGCCTTGGAGTAGTCGGCCAGGTTTTTCTCGGTGGTGGTGCCGGATTGGACGCAGACCGTCGCGCCCTTGAGCTGCTTGGCGCTGGTGATCTTGGATTTTTTGGTGACCATGAAGCCCTGGCCGTCATAGTAAGTGACGCCGGTGAAGTTCAGGCCCAGCGAAGCGTCGCGGGTCAGGGTCCAGGTGGTGTTGCGCGACAGCACGTCGATTTCACCAGCTTGCAGGGCGGCAAAACGCTGCGAAGCGTTCAACGGTGTCCACTTGACTTTGGTGGCGTCATTCAGGATGGTGGCGGCGACGGCCTTGCACACATCCACGTCAAAACCGGTCCAGTTGCCCTGGCTGTCAGCCGCAGCAAAACCAGGCAGGCTGGGGTTGACACCGCAGATGACCTGGCCCCGTGCCTTGATGGCATCGATGGTCTTGCCAGCGTGGGCCGGGGTGGCCGTCAGGGTGACCACGGCGGCCGCTGCGGCTGCCAGGGTGCTTAATTTGCTCAGTTTCATTGAAAAACTCCAGTTTAAAAAATTGAACCAACAGGGGGACCCGGGCAGTTGCCTGCAAAGACGTCCTGACTGTCGACTTTAGCAGCACCGATTTGCGAAGGCATTCGGGTTTACGCTCGAAGGTCATGCAAAAAATTCATGATGTGATTCGGGTCAAGAACTCACACTTTCTCAAGCATGCAATATCGGTGCCAGTCCCATCCCCGGCAGGCCAGGCGCGACCGGTCCCGATCGAGACACCGGCCTTGCGTAAACTGCCTGGCGTCCCGTATCCTCCGCTTGCTCAGGCAGGCGCTGGCCCTGGAGGTCTGACAAGGAGAAACTCGCACCATGGATTTGGATCTGACGCCCTCGTCGCTTATTGCGCTTGAGCCAGCCCGCTTGCGCGCCCACCATCGTTTCTGGCCGAGCCGGCTGCCGCATGCCATTACGCCGCCGGCCACCTCGCTGTGGGACAACCTGGAGACCAGCGCGCGCCGCTACCCGCACAAGGCTGCCCTGGTGTTTTTTGGCCGTGTCCTCAGTTACGCGCAGTTGCTACAAAAAGCAGAGCGTCTGGCCGCCTGTTTGCAAGGGCTGGGCGTTAATTCGGGTGATCGCGTGGTGCTGAACATGCAAAACTGCCCGCAGCTGGTGATTGCCCATTTTGCGATCCTGCGGGCCAACGCGGTGGTGGTGCCGGTCAACCCGATGAACCGCACCGAAGAGCTCAAGCATTACATCGGCGACCCCGACGCCCGGGTGGCCATCACCACGGCCGATCTGGCGGCCGAGCTGGCACAGGCCAGTGACGCGCTGGCGCCGCCGCTGCGACTGGCGCACTTGCTGGTCAGTCATTTCACGGACGCGTTCGATGCTGATGTGGCAGGCCAGGACGAGCCGCCGGCGGCCTGGACCGATTGGTTGTTGACGCGCCACCCGGCGCCGCAATTGGCGGGCGGCCAGGTGCACGACTGGTTGGAGGCGCTGGCCAGCCCGCTGCCGCTCGGGCCGCTGACCGCAGGCCCGGCTGACTTGGCCCTCCTGCCCTACACCAGTGGCACCACCGGCCTGCCCAAGGGCTGCATGCACACCCACGCCAGCATCATGCACAACGCGGTCGCCAGTGGCCTGTGGGGCAATGGCTCGGCCGAGAACGTGGTGCTGGCGGTGGTGCCGATGTTCCACATCACCGGCATGGTCAGCATGATGCACACCAGCATCCGCAGCGGCGCCACGCTGGTCCTGATGCCGCGCTGGGACCGCGAACTGGCCGGGCGTCTGATCTCGGCTTGGCGCGTCACGCACTGGACCAACATCCCGACCATGGTCATCGACCTGATGGGCAGCCCGAACTTCACGCGCTTTGACCTCTCCAGCCTGGTCTACATCGGCGGCGGTGGGGCGGCCATGCCGCAGGCGGTGGCGCAGCGGCTGTTTGAGCAGTTTGGCCTGCGCTACATCGAGGGCTACGGCCTGACCGAAACCGCCGCCCCCTCGCACAGCAACCCGCCGGATGCGCCCAAGCAGCAATGCCTGGGCATTCCTTTCATGGGCACAGATGCCCGCGTCATTGACCCGGAAACACTGTTGGAGATGCCAGTGGGCGAGCAGGGCGAAATCATCATGCACGGGCCCGAGGTGTTTCAGGGCTACTGGAAGCGCCCGGAGGCCACGGCCGCCGCCTTCATCACGCTGGAGGGCAAACGCTTCTTCCGCTCGGGCGATCTCGGTCACGTCGATGTCGACGGCTATTTCTTCCTGACCGACCGGCTCAAGCGCATGATCAATGCCTCGGGCTTCAAGGTCTGGCCGGCCGAGGTCGAGGCCCTGATGTTCCGCCACCCCGGCATCCAGGAGGCCTGCATCATCGCCACGCGCGACAGCTACCGAGGTGAGTCGGTGAAAGCAGTAGTGGTGCTGCGCGCCTCGCACCGCGGTACCGTCAGTGAGGCCGACATCATCAGCTGGTGCCGTGAGCACATGGCCGTCTACAAGGTGCCGCGCGTGGTGCAGTTTGTCGAGGCGCTGCCCAAAAGCGGCAGCGGCAAGGTGATGTGGCGCGCGCTGCAGGAAGCCGAGGCCACCTGATGGCCAGTCGAACGACGGCGGGTGAACTGGGCAAGCCCTTGGCCGGCTGGCGCCTGCGCCTGTACACCATCATTTTTGAGGCGGACACGCGGGGTGGACGCCTGTTCGACCAGGGCCTGGTGCTGTTGATTTTGTGCAGCATTGCAGCGGTCATGGCCGGCAGCGTGCAGGCTATCGCCGCGACCCATGGTCGGACCTTCGCCATGCTGGAATGGTTTTTTACCATCGCATTTACCCTGGAGTACCTGGCCCGCCTGGCCTGTGTGCGCCACCCCTGGCGTTATGCCCGCAGTTTTTATGGTGTGATCGACCTGCTGGCCCTGCTGCCGACCTACCTGGCGCTGCTGGTGCCTGAGGTGCACGCGCTGATCGATGTGCGGGTGCTGCGCCTGCTGCGGGTGTTTCGTATTTTCAAGCTCACCGCCTACCTGGTGGAGTTTCATTCGCTGGGCCGTGCCCTGGCGGCCAGCCGGCGCAAGATTCTGGTGTTCTTGTCTGCGGTGCTGATGATCGTGTTGATCATGGGCACATTGATGTATGTGGTGGAGGGGCCAGACAACGGCTTTACCAGCATCCCGACCTCGGTCTACTGGGCCATCACCACCATGACCACCGTCGGCTTTGGCGACATCACGCCCAAGACCGATCTGGGCCGGCTGATCGCTTCCGTCATGATGCTGCTGGGCTGGGGCACGCTGGCGGTGCCCACTGGCATCGTCACGGCCGAGATGACGGCGCGCCGCATGGCGCCGGCACCCACCACCCGGACTTGTCAGGAGTGCCTGAGCGAGGGACATTTACCCGAGGCGGTGTTTTGCCAACACTGTGGCGCCCGACTGCCGCGCTATATGACCGACGGCGCCGCTTGAGCCTGACCGCCGTCCTGTCTGCGCCCGACCCAACAATCAACTGTCATAGCCATTTCAACCTGGAGACCCCTATGTTCCCTACCTCGATTGCGGGCAGTCTGCCCAAACCGGCTTGGCTGTCCGAAACAGAAAAACTCTGGCCGCAGTGGAAGGCGCAGGGCGCTGAGCTGCAGCAGGCCAAGGCCGACGCCACCCTGCTCTGGATCAAGGCGCAGGAGGATGCGGGCTTGGACATCGTGGGTGATGGCGAGCAGTCACGCCAGCATTTTGTACACGGCTTTTTGGAGCAGGTAGACGGCATTGACTTTGAGCACAAGGTGACTATGGGCATCCGCAATGGCCGCTATGACGCGCAGGTGCCGCAGGTGGTGGCACCGCTGCGGCTCAAGGGCCGGGTGCACGCCTTCGAGGCGCAACTGGCGCGTGCCCACACCCGCAAAAAACTCAAGTTCACGCTGCCCGGCCCGATGACCATTGTGGACACCGTGGCTGATCGTCACTATGGCAGCAAGGTGGACATGGCGTTTGCATTTGCCGAGCTGCTGAACCAGGAGGCACTGGCCTTGCAGGCCGACGGGGTGGACATCATCCAGTTTGACGAACCCGCGTTCAACGTCTACATGCAGGACGCGGCCGACTGGGGCGTGCGGGCGCTGGAGCGCGCGGCGCGAGGCCTGACCTGCACCACTGCCGTGCACATTTGTTATGGCTACGGCATCAAGGCCAACCTGGACTGGAAACAGACCCTGGGCCAGGAGTGGCGCCAATACGAAGCTATCTTTCCGGCCCTGGCACGCAGCAGCATTCAGCAGGTCAGCCTGGAGTGCTACCACTCCCATGTGCCGCCCGATTTGATGGCCCTGCTGGCCGGCAAGGATGTGATGGTGGGCGTGATCGATGTGGCCGGTGATGAGGTGGAGACGGCAGAGCAGGTGGCTGACACCATTGGTCGGGCGCTGCAATTTGTGCCGCGCCAGCGTCTGTATCCCTGCACCAACTGCGGTTTGGCGCCGATGCGGCGCGACATTGCCTTGCGCAAGCTCGAAGCGCTGGCCGCCGGTGCCGCGCTGGCGCGCCAGCGTTACGACCTGGGGGCTGAGCCCACATGAGCCGGACGACTGCTGCCGCCAAGGCCCCGCCCGCGGTCTTGCCCCGGGTGGCGCCCCAGGACGCCGGGCTGTGTCCGCAGCGGACCGAGCGCCTGCTGGCCGTGTTGCGCTCTGAGGTGGCCCGGCAGCGCCTGCCCGGCGCGGTGGCGGTGATCGCGCGGCGCGGGCAGTTGGCGCTGTGCGAGGCCGTTGGTGCGCTGGACCCGGCAGCGGGAACCCCTATGACGCCGGATGCGATCTTTCGCATCTATTCCATGACCAAGCCGATTGTCTCGGTGGCGGCCCTGATGTTGATGGAGCAGGGCGAGCTGCTGCTGAGCGACCCGGTGGCGCGCTACCTGCCGGAATACGGCAAGCAGCAGGTGGCCAGCTTGCTCGAGGGCGCCGTGCAACTGCAGCCGGTACGCCAGCCCGCCACGGTGCAGGACCTGCTGCGCCACACCGCCGGCCTGACCTATGAGTTCATGGGCAGCGCCCCGGTGCAACGGCAGTATGCCCAGGCCCGCATTGGGTCCCGTGAGCGCAGCAATGCCGAGTTTTCGCACGAGTTGGCGGCTCTGCCCTTGATGTTTGAACCGGGTACCCACTGGGAATACGGCCGCGCCACAGATGTGCTGGGTCGGGTGGTCGAGGTGGTCAGCGGCCAGACGCTGGGGCAGTTCCTGCAGACCCAGCTCTTTGCGCCGCTGGGCATGACGGAGACCGGATTTTTTGTGCCGCCAGAACACCATTCGCGCATTGCGGAGCCCTTTGCGCGCGACCCCGAGGGCGGCGTGCAAATGCGCGTGATTGATGTGCGGCAGCCGGTCGCATTGGAGTCTGGCGGCGGCGGGCTGGCGTCCACCGCGATGGACTACGCCCGCTTTTTGCAGTTCATGCTTAACCGTGGTGAGTTGGGCGGCGTGCGCTTGCTGGGGTCGCGCATGGTTGATTTCATGACCGCCGATCACCTGGGCGAGATTCCGGTGTTGGGCCCGGCCTCGCGTGCCTTGTTGTCGCCCGGTCATGGTTTTGGCCTGGGCTTCGCGGTGCGCAAGGCGCTTGGCGTGGCCAGCATGCCAGGCTCTCCCGGCAGCTACCACTGGGGCGGCATGGCCGGCACCACGTTTTTTGTCGACCCGGCCGAAGACCTGTTTGCGATCCTGATGCTGCAGGCGCCCAACCAGCGCGAGTACTACCGCCTGCTGTTCCGCGACCTGGTGTACGCCGCCCTCGACGACTGAGCCTCAGTCTGTCGCTACCTGCAACACCAGCTTGCCAAAGTTCTCACCCGTGAAAAGCCGGGTCAGCGCGGCGGGAAAGTTGTCCAGCCCATTCACCACGTCTTCGCGGCTGGTCATGCGGCCGTCTTTCAGGTAGCCCGCCATCTCGGCCACAGCCAGGTGGTAGCGGTCGGCGTAGTCAAACACCACGATGCCTTCCATGCGCGCGCGGTTCACCAACAGACTCAGGTAGTTTTTCGGGCCCTGCACCGGTGTGGTGTTGTTGTACTGGCTGATGGCGCCGCAGATGACAATGCGGGCGCCCCGGTTGATGCGGGTCAGCACCGTATCCAGGATATCGCCGCCGACGTTGTCAAAATAAATGTCGACACCGGCCGGGCAGTGGGCCTTGAGGCCATCGCGCACCGCGCTCGGGCCGGCCTTGTAATCTATGCAGGCGTCAAAGCCCAGTTCTTTCACCACCCAGTCGCACTTGGCCTGGCCGCCGGCAATCCCCACCACGCGGCAGCCCCGGATTTTGGCCACTTGCCCCACGGTCTGGCCCACCGCACCCGCCGCGCCCGACACCACCAGTGTCTCGCCGGCTTTGGGTTGGCCCACATCCATCAGGCCGAAATAGCCGGTCATGCCCGGCATGCCCAGCACATTGAGCCACTGCGTCAGGGTCCCCATGCTGAGGTCGATCTTGACCAGGCCGGCCCGCTTGAAGTCGGCTGGCGCCAGGCTCAGGTACTGCTGCACGCCAAAGCCCGCACTTACAGCGTCGCCGACGGCAAAGCCAGGGTTGTCAGACGCTACGACGCGGCCCACACCGCCGGCGCGCATCACCTCGCCCAAGCCCACGGGCGGGATGTAGCTCTTGCCTTCATTCATCCAGCCGCGCATGGCGGGGTCGAGCGACAGCGCCAGTGTCTTGAGCAGCACACCGCCCGGCACTGGGCCGGCCACTGGCTCGGTGGTGGCTTGCCAGTTGGCAGCGGTAGGTAGGCCGACCGGGCGGCTGGCCAGGCGGATTTGGTGGTTGGTCAGGTGATCAAAGGTCATGGGTCGCTTCCGGCAATTGAATTCCGGCGATGCTAGCCCATGGTGTCTGCCTAGGCAGTAGCCCCGGCGACAGCCTTGGCCGGGCTGCCACAGCTGCTGCCGCCGCAGCCGTGAATCACGTCAGCGGGCAGGGCATCGGGCATGCTGACCAGGCCGGTCAAGGGGTCGAACCCGGCATTGCGCAGGTGCAGGGCCAAGGCGGCGTCCATGCTTTGGGCGTGGTGCAAAAACCATTGGCCCAGCTGTTGGCTCATGTCGCGCAGCATGGCCAAATCGTTGCTCTGCTGCACGCGACTGGCCACTTCACGCATGACCTGTAACACCACCTGATGCTGCATGCTGTGGCAGTTGGACGATGAAAAGCGGGTGGTCCGCATCCACTGGTCTTCGCGGTCAAAATGGTCCTGCGTGTGCTCAACCACGCGCTGCCAGGCCGGCAACAGGTCAGTGTCGCCGGCTCGGTCAACCAGTGCCAGCAAATCGATGAATTCGCGATGGGTCTCGTCCATCACATCAAGACCCAGCGCCAGTGCGTCAGACCACAAGAGGGTAGAAGACATCATGTTCCCGGTAGTTGGGTCTGAGGCTAAGGCCAGTGTCTCGGTCTGATATTGATCGGGGTCAGAAGGTCGTCAAAAACGAGGGGGTGAAGGGGCTGGCTGCGGCGCCACGCTGTGGGCAGAGTAAGCTCACCATCCTATGACAAACTTAATTGCCCCGCCCGCACTGATCTCGCCCGACGCCACCTTACCTACCCTGCATGCCCAAGGTTTTGCGGTGTTGGATGCGGCCGGCGTTAGCGCCCTGAGCGGTTGCCAGCTGCCGGATTTGCTGGCCTTGACGCCCTTCTGGGCGGACTTGCCGCCCGACCAGCACCTGAAAGACGGCGGGCGCTACCGGCGCCGCCGGCATTCCTGCTTTTTAGTGAGCGGTGAAACGCTTACCCAGGTGCCGCATCGGGCCCACTGGCAGCCGCTGGAGTACAACGCCTTGCACGGGGGCATGCATCGCCTGTTTGAGCCGGTGGCGCCCGAGATGTTGGCGACACCGGTCTGGCCCCAGTTGCTGCTATGGCTGGGGCAGGTGGCCTCGGCGCTGCGAGGCCCACAACCTTGGTTTGTCGAGGCGCATCCGTTTCGGATTGACACCACGGACGGTATCGGACGGCCCACGCCCGAAGGTGCCCACCGGGATGGTGTCGACCTGGTGGCGGTGTTCCTAGTCGGGCGGCAAGGCGTCAAGGGTGGCGAGACCCGCGTATTTGACGCTGACGGACCGGCGGGCCAGCGATTCACGCTCACCCAGCCTTGGTCATTGTTGCTACTGGACGATGCCCGGGTGATTCACGAGTCCACGCCGATCCAGCCCTTGCAGGCTGACAGTCACGCCGCCTACCGCGACACGCTGGTGGTGACCTTGCGCTGTGGCGGCTTTCCGGGTGAGGGCGCTTAGCCTGCTTTTCGCCGCCGGGGGCAAGCTCAGGCCAGCCCCAATCCCCTGGCATGCAGCGCAGCCTCGGCCCGGCTGCTGATGTTGAGCTTGCGATACAGGCTCTTGACATGGTCGCCCACGGTGTAGCGCGAGATGCCGAGCGCGGTGCCGATGTCGGCGATATTCACGCCCTGGGCAAGCAGGCTCAGCACATCGCGCTCGCGGGCGGTGAGCAGGGGTTGGACCATCGTCACGGCCACAGGTAACTGAAAATGCTTGAGTAATCGGCGGGCAATGGCCGGTGAGAGTGGCGGATGTCCCTGCGCAATGCCCTGCAGCTGGTGAGCCAGCCAAGCGGTGCTTTGGTCCTTGAGTAGATAGCCCTGAGCGCCGGCCTGCAGCGCCAGAAACAGGTTGTCGTCGTCGTTGTAAATCGTTGCTACAACCACGGCGCAAGCTGGCTGGGTCTGGGCCAGCAGACTGATCAGTTCCTGCCCCTGGCCGTCACCCAGGCCAAGGTCGATAAGCGCTAGGTCAAAAGCTTGCCAGCCAATTGCCTCGCGCGCTTCGCGCAAGCTGCGGACAGGCACCTGGCGTGCCGCAGGAAATGCCTGGGTGACGGCTTCCTGCAGCATCGCCAGCGCCTCAGGCAGGTCATCAAGAACCAATACCCAATGCATCGGGCTAATCCTTGCCCCAGGGCAGCGTGATTCGCAACGCTGTTTCGCCCGAGCCCAGGCGCTCTATGCGAAGGTCTGCGCCCACCTCGCCCAAGCGCTGGCGCATGCCGCTGAGCCCAAGTCCCTCCTGCCACCGCTGGGGGTCGGTGGGAGTGCCGTCATTCTTTACTTGCAGGCTGAGTACCTGTGCATCCTTCTCGAGACGGATGTGTATCCAAGTGGGTGACGCATGCTTCAGGGCATTGGTCAGGCTTTCGCGCAGCGTGCGCTCCAACAGGGATTTATGGCGCGCCGACAAACGGACCTCTGCTTCAAGCTTTGGCGCCTGCCACCGCAGCGCAACGCCCGCCGCTTCACAGCGGCTGGACGCCTCGGCGCGCCAGTCGGCCAGCGCTTCGGTCAGCGGCACGGGACGGGCATCCAGCGCGGCCCGCGCGGTGCGTAGATCGTTCATCGCAGCCCGGGCCAGTTCAGCCACATCCGACGATTGTGCGCGGTGGATCAGCATCAGCAGCCGGGCGCCCACATCATCATGCATGTCTCGAGCAATGCGCCGCCGCTCCTCGCGCACGCCCCGGTCCTGTGCGTCCCTACTTTCCTGCGCTTGGTCCATCAAGTTGCAAACGGCATGAATGAAGGTCACGTCCTTGCGTGAAAACAGGCGTCGTCCTCGTTCGGGGTAGCGCACTTGACGGGCACTCACACCACCGCATGCTGGCAACAGCAGCGATAGGCCCTGCTCGTCCAGTGTCGCAGGGGTGCGCGGCCCAGTCTCTCGGGTACTGAGTTCGAGAGGGTCGAACAGACGCATCAACAGCTGGTCCCAGGCGGTTTCTTGAGCTTTTTGCGAGGGCTGGAAAGCTAGAGAAACAATGTCCGGCATGAGTTCGTGCAATTGCAGCTGAGGCCGATCAGCCAGTTTTTGCCAGAGCCACTGACGAACTGGAAAATAAAGGAAGCCACAGACCCACAGCGAGACACCCAGCGCTGGCCCAGCGGACCAGTCCAGCGCAAGGATCAGTGTGGCATCAAGCCCGACCACTGCCAGCGCCCCGCCCACCCACATCAGCAGGCGGTAGGCCCATTGGTCCAGATCGAAGAGCCGGTAGCGGCGCAGGCCCAGCGCGATGCCGATGTAAATCAACATGAAGAAGCCAAACGCATAGCCCTGGGGCATGGGCGGCAGCCAGCCCAGACTGACAGTGATGATGCTGGTGAGAATGAACAGGCCGCTGCCCAGCAAAAGCGACAGAAATAGCCAGCGTAATGAGGCCCGCTCCAGCGGCGCACCGCGACTGCCGATCCACTGGATGGTGGCCAGCAGCATACACAGCAGGAGCTCCGCCGTCACCAGAAAGCGGTTGCCCCAATCGAGGTCCGGCGCGAGGCGCAGCAGGTCTGTCAGTCCCCACAGGCTGAACACGCCAAACACCCAGAGCAGCTGCAGCGGACGCAGCAAGGGTCGCGGATAACAGGCAAAAATGCAGGCGGTGGCCGCGCCGAATAGGTAGGCAAAACCGTGGTTCATCGAGCTCAAGGCCGCAAACAAGCCACCTGGCAGCGCCAGCTCGCGCCCGCTGTAGATGGCCGCAGGCATTACAAAGAGCGGAAACAGCAGGCCAGTAAGCCCAAACATGCGCACGCCCCAGTCACGCGGTCGCAAGACCCATACCCAGACAGCAATGAGGCAGCCCGTGACCGAGATCGCGAGCTGGAACCAGAACAGGGCCGGGAGTGAAAACAATGGGCGGGGAATCGGTATCACCAGCGTCTCTCGTATTTCATTGCCCTCTGCCTCCTGCCACTGAAGGGTGAACTGGGGTTGTGCCAGCACGATAGACAGGCGCTGCTGTTGCGCGAAGAAAGCCTCCAGGTCGGGGTACCGCGCGACCACGTCCGGCTCCTCCATCAGGTCTTGTGGTTGCACCGGTATAGCTGCCGAGCCATGGGTGTCGGCGATGGCAAGCAGCTGAGCGCCCTTGGGAACTGATGCTGAAGGGCCTTGTGACGAGACGATCTGGACACTGCCGCCGCCAGCTGCCCGGAGTTCCAGCCCCAGCCAGGGCTGCTGGATTGCCACCCCGATCGTGCCCGCGATGGCCAGCAGGTTGTAGACCAAGGCCAGCAATAACCATCGCTTGGGATTGAGCAGGGCTGAACCGTACGTCATGCACCGCAGTTTAGTCAGGAAGCGTTTGCGCCGCTACCCCCGTGAACGCGGGATTGCGCCGCTTGCGCCGGCGATCGAGAATTTTCAGGCCTTTCAACCTCATCCACCCGACAGGAGGAATTTTCGATGAACAACCCATCAGGGCTCGCTTGGGCCGCATATTTGCCGGGTCTCGCCCTGCCACTCGCCTTGGTCGCTTGTGGCGGCTCCACCCCCATGCTCAGCGGCACTGCAGCCACTGGTGCTCCGGTGGTGGGTGGCACGGTCAGTGTCAAATGTGTGGGCGGGCCCGCGCAAACTGCGACCACCGCAAGCACTGGCATCTGGCAGGTGGCCATGGCGGGCCAGACGTTGCCCTGCAAGGTCAAGGTCAGTGGAGGCAACCTGGGCGTGGGCAAGGCGCTTCATTCAATGGCCGTGGACCTGGGTAACGTCAACATCACTCCGGTGACAGACCTCGTGGTGGCCAGTGTCGTGGCCAAGGCCCCTAGCGCCTGGTTTGAGGATGACAGCCCCGCAGAGTTTCAGAAGATCACGACTTCGGCTGTAGATACCGCCCTTGGCAAGGTCCGCGAGGCGCTGCCCTTGAGTCCACTGGCCGCAGCCAACCCACTGACCACCGGCTTCAAGGCGGAGAAGGGTGATGCACAGGACAACGTGTTGGAGGCGATCAAGGCTGCGTTCCCGGATTACGGTGCGCTGCTGACTGCCGCGCAGGGCGCAGGCCTCAAGACCTATGCCTCGGAATACGCCAGCGCTCTTAACTCTGCCTTCGCGAGTGCGGCCGCCCCAAGCGTATCAAGCACAGCGGGCTCTGGTGGAGCGTCAACGGTGACACCTCCTTCAGCCCTGATCGGGACAAAAACGCTGGTGTTTCAGAACGCACAGGCTGGTTCTCCTTATGCCAATGGCAGCTTTATCAGCTTCGCCTTTAGCGGCAGCGGGATGCTTTTTTATGGGGAATTAGGAGCGACTACCTCAGATCAAATTGCTCGTTTCACACGCGCCGCGTCGGGTGAGTACGTTTGGTACGACGCTGTGAAACAGCGCGCCTTCACAGTGTCAGTCAATGCTGACGGCAGTTTCAATGACATGAAGGTCTCAGGCTCGGCCACAGGCACACCGGCGTACGGACAGTTTGTGACACCCGCCCCCGGGACGCTTCCCTCCGATGGCAGTGGAACATCCAAGGTGACACTCAGGTTCACGACTGTTGGACAAAACGGGAGCTACTCTTCGACCATCACCAATGTGGCTGTTCCCACTTCCAAGACGCAGTTCTGTGACGAACTCGTCAACACCTCAATTTCCAAGGTGTCGTTGGCCAAGGGACTTTCAACCCAAGGCACTTTCATCGTCACAAAGTGTGATTTCAGCGGAAATGTCGGGCAGGTGGAATTCAACTGGACAAGTCCAGCAATCACAAATCCTATTTTCCAGACGGTAACTTACACCTACGAATAGTTGGCTGTGTTCAGGGCTTGGCAAGATGGCGCCCTCGATCCTCTTGCGCCTACCGCCATGCCCCAAGAGCGATTGACTGGCTGATCCCGACCTGCCAGCCGTGCTGGCCCGGGTCCAAATGCCAGTGGTCACGGCCAAGTCTGAGAACCGGCAGGGCCACGGGAGGCTGATGGACGGCCGGGCACGGTACAAAATGTAGTCCGTTCGCCGGCCGGCCTAGAGGCCGTGGCCACGGCCAGCTGCCTACCCTCTGGACAAACTGCCGTTCATGGTGCTTCTGGCTCTGCTTGGCGATGACATGAAACCTTCTGGCCGTATGCCGTCATTTTTTTGGCGGCCAGGGTCGCTACATTTGGCCCAGTGCCAGCGCGCCAAGGCGACCACACTGACGGTCGACCGAAGGGCGAGGGCTTGGATAGTCTTCATGGTTTTGGAACTCCTTGAGCAACGGTTCTGGACTGCGAACTAGAGTTCTGGGGTAGGGAGGTGAGTGGGCCAGGCGAGCCCAAGGGCCTTGTCAGCGGACCGCCTGGATCAGCGCTCGGTTGGCTGTCATGCCGGCCTGCAGGGCGAGGGCGCTGTAGCGCGCGGGGTCGGCTTCGAACAGGCGCAGTTCTTCGTAGACGACGCTGCCCCCCTTGCCCCCAAGCGTCACGCCCGCGCGAAACAGGCTCTCGCTGAGCGCGGAGATCGCATTCGGGTCATCGACGACCTTCACGGTGGCGAAGTCCCCTGGCAAGGTCACGGACTTTTCAACGGCCATCCTGCCCCACTCGCCCATGATGGTGTTCGATGAGTGCAGGGCCGTGATGTACGTGCTGCGCTCCGGGGCGAGCGAGATGGCCGGTCGGGCGTCCACCTCGGCCATGTTGATCCAGCGGCTGTGACCGGAGGACGAGGTCTCGGCAAAGTCGACAACCACCTGCACCATCAGGGCGGCGGCGCCAGCGTCCATGGCGGAGAACATCAGCCCCTTCGTCTGGCCGAGGTCGATCAGGCCGCGGTCGCCAAACTGTTCGGCCGCCAGAAAGACCATCGGCAATCCCGTAGGGGTCAAGACGGTGTATTCACGAGGGTCGGAGAAGTGCTTCACGGTGTAAGGTCCACCCTCCTTGGGCTTGAAGGTCTCCACCTGGGCGAAGTGAGGGCTGCGGGCCAAGACCTCGCGCGGGAGCACCTCCAGCCCGCTGGACTTGAGTTGCTCGACGAAGTCGGCATACAGGCGATCGGTGAGGGCCTGCATCGTGTTCGCATTGACGTTGCGCAACGCGACGTCAATTTTGCGGGTCTTGCCGGCCGTGATGGTGATTGTCTTGGAGCCGAACACGCCATAGGAAGTGCTGCGCGAACCGGTCCCGCTCGCTGCCACCCCCGTGCGGCCCACGAAGGCAACACGGTAGCCCGCGACCACAACCTTGTTGGTCCGGCCTACCAGCGTCTTGAGGTTGGCGCCGCCGGCGGACACTAACGACACCGAAGGCAACGAGGCGCCTCGGGCGGCAGCCGAGGCGGTCTCCAGCCACTGGGCGACGCTGGCCGGGTCGGCAGGCACGGCGGGTGCAGGCGCAGGTTCACTGGCCGCGGCGATGTTCTTTACATCGGCCGCGCTCAGCGCCTTGCCGCCCGCACTCAAATCGGAAGGCTTGCACGCCTTGGCCAGGAACAGCCCCGTCAGATGATCCTTGCGCGAGTCAGCCTGCTTCGCGCGCTCGGCCATCTGCTGGGCCGACTCCTGGGCCGATTTCTGCACCGCGCCGGCGCCTGCCTGCGCCGCTGCCTGCCCGAACAGCGCCCCACCGAGTCCGCCGATGCGGCCGAACAAACCCAGCTTACCGGCCACGTCGGCGACGGTGCTGGCCGCGCCAGCGGTCGTGCCGGTGGTCTTGTCCTTGTCCTCGGCGGCCATGGCATCGGCGACGATCTTGTCCATCTGCTCTATCTCGGCATGGGTCTGCGCGCAAGTGAGTTCGTTGTCGGTGAGCTTGATGCGCGCGATGGGCGCGGCCGGCGCCTGGGCCCATGCGCACGACCAACCGAGCACGAGCGCTAGGGCCATCCCCCAGCGTAGCGGCCCGCCCCAGCGGGCCCGGTCTTCAGTAAGTAACCAGGAATTTCGAACAAGCATCAGAGGTCTCCCGCTGTGATCTAAAAAAAGAGGCTTTCTGCCGCATGCGGATTCTCCGAGGTCCGCTCACTGCCCACAATCCCGTGAACACGGGGGTGGCGTCCCGGCGGCTTTCGCACTAGCCTGCCCCGCATGCTCAGGGTCAAAATTCAGCAAGGGCCACCCGGCCGTTGGCTGGTGTTGGCGCTGAAGGCGGCAGCGCAAGCCGACACGCTGCGCGTCGTCGCAGTTCGCGGGCCGGCCGCCGCTGTGCTATTGCGCGCATCCGGCGTCAGCGGCTGCCAGCCAGCGACGTTGTAGGCTCAGGATCTGCTGGAAGAACCCGACGTGGTGGCCAACTACGGGCAGATGGACGCTTTCTTCGCGCGCCAGGGAGTATTGCCCTGGTAACTTGCACAGCCCGAGGTGAAGCTCGCGCTGGATCGTGGAGACGTCCGCGTCGACGAGATCACGGTCCGACCGGGCGACCAGCCCTTGCAGGCTGACAGTCACGCCGCCTACCGCGACACGCTGGTGGTGACCTTGCGCCGTGGCGGCTTTCCGGGTGAGGGCGACGCAGGGGTTGCTTGATCGGCGTCAAGTCGTGGGCCAAGGCTTGGGGTCACACTGACCGCTGTTAGTTCAACCGAAGGATCCCGCATGTTCAAGCATATTCTCGTGCCCGTTGACGGCTCAGCCACCGCATTACAGGCCGTTGATACCGCGATCGGTCTCGCCAAAGCCCATGGCAGCCGGGTCACGGCTATTTTTGTCGTCGACCCCTACCCGTTCACCGGCGTGGGCACCGATTTCGCCTACGGGCAGGCCGAGTACCTGAGCGCCGCCACGGCGGAGGCCAACACCGCCATCAAGGCCGCCAAAGCCCGGTTCGAGGCTGCTGGCATTGCGGTCGAGTCATCGGTGATTGAGTCGCACAGCGCTTGGCGCGGTGTGGTGGAGGCCGCAGAGTCGGCTGGCGCCGACCTGATCGTGATGGGCTCCCACGGCCGCAAGGGCCTGGAAAAGCTGGTGCTGGGCAGTGTGACCCAGGCCGTTCTGTCGCACACCAAGCGTTCCGTGCTGGTGGTGCGCGACTGAACGGATTCGTCAGGCCGTTCGCTCAAAAATAGCGGCAATGCCCTGGCCGCCACCAATGCACATGGTGACCAGCGCATAGCGGCCACCAATGCGCTCCAGCTCGTACAGCGCCTTGACCGTGATCAGCGCGCCTGTGGCGCCAATCGGGTGACCCAGTGAGATGCCCGAGCCGTTGGGGTTGACCTTGGCAGGGTCCAACCCCAAATCACGCGAGACGGCGCAGGCCTGTGCTGCAAAGGCCTCGTTGGCCTCAATCACATCCAGGTCATTCACCGTCAGGCCGGCTTTTTGCAGCGCCTTCTGTGTGGCGGGTACCGGGCCAATGCCCATGTATTTCGGGTCGACACCCGCGTGGGCGTATGCCACCAGCCGGGCCATCGGCTTGAGGCCGCGCGCTTTGGCCGTGCCGGCTTCCATCAGTACCAGTGCTGCTGCCGCATCATTGATGCCAGAGGCATTGCCCGCAGTGACGGTGCCGTTTTCCTTGATGAACACTGGCTTGAGTTTGGCTAGGTCAGCGGCGGAGCAGTTGGGGCGGAAATGCTCGTCGGTGGCATAA
>CAJAXU010000158.1 GCA_903948045.1 uncultured beta proteobacterium
GGAAAGAGCGCTTCTGGGGCGCTCGCCATGGCTATGCCGGCGGCCTGACGGGCAGAATTTTCGGGTCGGTCAGGGCAGCGCATATTGAATTCGTGTCTTGTTGAAAGGATTGTAGGCTTCGAAGCAGGGGACAATCATCTCCATCCCGGCAGTACCATGGGGCCCCACCCAGCCGCCTTTCATCATGTCCAACCGAACGGTATTCTTCATTTCTGACGGCACCGGCATTACCGCCGAGACCTTTGGTCACGCCATACTGGCGCAGTTTGAAACCCAGTTCCGCCATGTCAGGCTGCCTTTTGTCGACTCTGTCGACAAAGCCCATCAGGCCGTTCGGCAAATCAACCATGCAGGCGTGGTTGACGGCAAAAAGCCGGTGGTGTTCACCACCCTGGTCAACATGGAGGTGCTGGAGGTGATTCGCGACGGCTGTCAAGGCATGCTGCTTGACATGTTTGGCACCTTTGTTCATCCCCTGGAAACCGAGCTGCAAGTCAAATCCAACCACCGGATCGGCCGCTTCAGCGATGCCAGCAAGAGCAAGGAATACCAGTCGCGTATCGAAGCCATCAATTTCTCACTGGCCCACGACGACGGTCAATCCAACCTCGATCTGGAGCAGTCCGACGTGATCCTGGTGGGCGTCAGCCGCAGCGGCAAAACGCCTACGTCGCTGTACCTCGCAATGCAATATGGCCTCAAGGCATCCAACTACCCGTTGATCCCGGAAGACTTTGAACGGCGCCACCTGCCCACAGCACTCAAACCTCATCTGCCCAAACTGTTTGGCCTGACCATTCATCCAGAGCGCTTGAGTGAGATTCGCAATGAACGTCGCCCGAACTCGCGCTACGCCGCCCTGGATAATTGCCGCATGGAGGTGAACGAGGCCGAGGCCATGATGCGGCGCAGCGGGATCCGCTGGCTGTCCTCCACCACCAAGTCGATCGAAGAAATCGCGACCACTATCCTGCAGGAAATCCGGCCGGAACGGCTGAACTACTGACGGCCGCCCCCACTGATATGACACTCACACCGACCGCCAGCCGTTTGCTCAACCTGGGCCATGCCCTGGACCACATGGTTCTGCTGATATTTGCAACCGCAGTGACCAGCATTGCGCCGGAATTCGGCTTTTCGCGCTGGGAAGACCTGATGCCCTACAGCGCTGGGGCCTTTCTGCTGTTTGGCCTGGGCTCCGTGCCAGCCGGGCGCTTGGGCGATCTTTGGGGCCGGCGCAACATGATGGTGGTCTTTTTTTTCGGGATCAGCGCCACAGCTCTGTTGTGTGCCGCGGCACAAAACGCCTGGCAGATGGCGGCCGCGCTCACCTTGCTGGGCGCGGCGTCATCCATTTACCACCCAGTGGGTATACCGATGCTGCTGCAGCACGCACGGCGCCCTGGCGCGACGATCGGTCTGAATGGCCTGATCGGCAACCTCGGCATTGCCCTGGCAGCGATCCTGACAGGCTTCATGGTCAAGTATGTCGGTTGGCGCATGGCCTTTGTGGCGCCGGCCATCCTGTCCCTAGCCTGCGGTCTGCTGTTTCTACGCTGTAGCTCCCGCGAGACCGAATCCCCCGCCAAACGAACCAGCAAAGCGCGCATCGCCTTGCCGCCTCGCCTGTTGGCACGGCTGTTTGTGGTGATGACCTTTGCCGCAGTGTCCAGCAGCCTGTTGTTCAACTTCACCACCAATGGCAACGGCCAATTGCTGCGGGAACGTTTCCAGGGTTTGGTAGAAGATCCGGCTCAATTGGGGGTGCTGCTGGCCTGCGTCTACGCGGTGGCCTCGTTGGCCCAGGTGGTGGTCGGCCAACTGATTGACCGCTTTGCCCTCAAACGCCTGTACTTTGGGGTGGTCTTGCTGCAAATCCCCATGTTCCTGTTGGCGGCCCATGCCCAGGGCTGGCTGCTGTTGGGTCTGCAAATCGGCTTCATGGTGGCTATTTTTGGCGCAATTCCGTTCACCGACGCGATGATCGTGCGTTATGTCGACGACGCCATCCGCTCGCGCGTGACCGGCATGCGGCTGGCAGTCTCTTTTGGCATCAGTTCCCTGGCGGTGTACGCCTTGGGGCCGATGGTCAAAGCGGCAGGATTTTCCAGCCTGTTGCTGGCCATGGCGGCCATCGCCTGCTGTACCGCGGCATTTGTATTGATGCTGCCGGGAGACCCAGTGGCGACCGAGCCCTCCACAACAGCTTGACATCGATATCTTGGACAGCGCACGTCGCCCCGGCCGTACCGTTCTGCTGGTGAGTGGCGTGCTGGCCGGTCATGCCATCGTGCTGTCGGCTTTTCATGTCGATACGCCGACAAAAGCCCCAGAGCGCGTGTTGGCTATCCAGGTGCTTAGTCAGCCGCCCGAGCCCCGCCAAATACCTGTACCTGTACCTGTCCCTGTACCTGCACCTGTACCCGTAAAGCTGCAACCACCAGCACTGCGCCCGGCACTCAAACCACAGACCAAAGTTCCCCAGGACCCGGCGGCTGAAGACAGTGCAGCCCAGCCTGCCCCCCTCACCACGCCAGCGCCTGCCCCGTCACCCCCAGTGGCGCCCTTAACTGCACCAGCACCAGCACCAGCACCAGCAGCACCACCACCACCACCACCACCACCACC
>CAJAXU010000159.1 GCA_903948045.1 uncultured beta proteobacterium
AAGCAGGCCATGATCAAGGCCGGCGTGCCGTGTGTGCCGGGTTCGGAGGGCGAGTTACCTGACGATCCGGTGCAGATTCGCCGTATTGCACGCGCGGTGGGCTACCCGGTCATCATCAAGGCCGCAGGCGGTGGCGGTGGACGCGGCATGCGGGTGGTGCATACCGAGGCAGCCTTGATCAATGCGGTCGCGATGACCAAGGCCGAGGCGCAAAGCGCCTTTGGCAACGCGGCGGTGTATCTGGAGAAGTTTCTCCAGAACCCTCGACACATTGAAATCCAGATCCTGGCGGACAAGCATAAAAACGCGGTGTACCTGGGTGAGCGTGATTGTTCCATGCAGCGCCGGCACCAGAAAATCATCGAGGAAGCGCCCGCGCCAGGGGTGCCTCGGAAACTGATTGAGCGCGTCGGTGAACGCTGCGTCGCTGCTTGCAAGAAGATCGGTTATCGCGGCGCTGGCACCTTCGAATTCCTCTATGAAGATGGGGAGTTCTATTTCATTGAGATGAACACGCGGGTGCAGGTGGAACATCCGGTCACGGAAATGACGACAGGCATCGACATCGTGCGAACTCAGATCATGGTCGCTGCTGGCGAACGACTGCCATTTACCCAGCGTCAGATCGAGATTCGCGGGCACGCTATCGAGTGCCGCGTGAACGCGGAGGATCCTTACAAGTTTGTGCCGTCGCCCGGCCGTATCACGATGTGGCACGCCCCAGGTGGGCCGGGTGTGCGGGTCGACTCGCACATCTACACCAACTATTTCGTGCCCCCCAATTACGACTCCATGGTGGGGAAAATCATTGTGCACGGCGACACACGTGAACAAGCGCTGGCGCGCATGCGAACCGCCTTGGGTGAGACCGTGGTGGAGGGCATCAACACCAACATTCCGCTGCATCGGGAGTTGATGGTCGATGCGAAGTTCATGAGCGGAGGCACCAATATTCACTACCTTGAAGAGTGGCTGGGCCACCGCACGCGCTGAGAGGCTTCGAACGTGTTTGAATTGCTTCTGATCTGTCCACAACCCCTGGTGGAGCAAGTCAGTGACGCGCTGGATGCCCTCGATGCGCTGAGTGTTAGCGTCGAGGATGCGGATGCCCAAACAGACGCTGAGCAGGCCCTCTTTGGTGAACCCGGTATGTTGCCGCCCAAGGATGGCTGGCAGCGCTCGCGCATCAGCGCTTTGTTCCCGTCCAATGCCCTCGCCCTTGATGCGCGAGCTTTGCTGATGGCGCAGGATTTCTTTGCGGGTTGCGAGGTGCTCCGGATTCAGGACGTGCCAGAGCAGGACTGGGTGCGCTTGACCCAGGCGCAATTTGCCCCAGTCGATATCACCCCGGAATTCTGGATCGTGCCGACTTGGCATGAGCCGCCCAGCCAGGCTCGCATTGTGATTCGGCTCGACCCCGGGATGGCTTTTGGCACGGGCACACACCCGACCACTCGCATGTGCCTGCGCTGGATTGCAGGGCACGGGAAGTCGGGTTCGGCTGGTCTCGGTCGGGTACTGGATTACGGTTGTGGTTCGGGCATTCTCGCCATTGGAGCCGCCAAGTTTGGCGCTGTGGATATTGACGCCATCGACATAGACGCTGCCGCTATTGAGTCGACCCAGCTCAACGCCTCAGCGAATCAGGTCATGGTCAAGGCTGGGTTACCGGAAGCGGCGACTGGCTGCTATGAAACCGTGCTGGCCAATATTCTGGCAACGCCGCTGAAGGTCTTGGCCCCGTTGCTCTGGTCGCGTGTGGCCGCGCCTGGGGCCCTGGTGCTGGCTGGCATCCTGGAGCGTCAGCAGCAGGAGTTGGTCGACGCCTATGCGCCCTTTTGTCAGCTGGAAGTGACAGATCGGGAAGACGGATGGATCCTGATGACCGCCAGGCGCTAACACCGGACCCGGTGGGCGAGGCACCCACGCCGCCAGTGCTCGTGCCGCACTTGGCGTTTGCGGATGGTGTGTCTTTTTTACAGCCGCCGCCTACCCGTGAGGACAGCAATCCGATCATCTTGGCGGCATTGGCCTCGCTGACCTTCGCTCTGCTGCTGGTGTTGGCACTGCAAGTCGCGATTCATGAGCGTGATCAGCTCGCCGCCAGCTTCCCTCACCTGGCCGGTCCACTCGAACGCCTGTGTGTACCCCTGAATTGCAGTGTCAAGGCCCTTCGAAGGATCGAGGCCATTGTCATTGACAGTTCATCGTTCACGCGCGTGGGCGGCGACGTATTTCGCTTGTCGGTCGAGTTAAAAAACACGGCCAGTTTGGCGCTTGCCATCCCCTCAATCGAACTGACCTTGAATGATGCACAAGATCAGGCGCTTGTGCGGCGCGTTCTCGAACCCCAGGATCTGTTAGCCAGCGCGGACGTGATCGAGGCTGGCGGGGCTTGGTCGTCCTCTATGGAGGTCTTGCTGCCGAGTCCCGTTGCTGTTGCGGTCAATGGCTATCGACTGGTTGCGTTTTATCCCTGATCCGGCTGGAAGCGGCGCACCATAAAAAAGCCCGACACCGTGAAGTGTCGGGCTTTGAGCTAAACCAAGATCTGGCTCAGGGCTTGCTGGCTGTGGGAAACGGCCAAGCAGCCTGCGGGTTCAGCGTGGTCTGAGCGGCCGAGGTAGCAGGAGCAGGCGATGCCTTCGCAGCGGGTGCTTTCGCGGCTTTCTTGGCTGCCGGCTTCTTGGCTGCTTTCTTGGCTGCGGGCTTCTTCGCTACAGCAGCTTTTTTGGCGACGGTAGCTTTCTTAGCAGGGGCCTTTTTGGCGGCCGCTTTTTTTGCTGCGACGGCTTTTTTGGCCGGTGCTGCCTTCTTGGCTGCTACCGCTTTCTTAGCAGGCGCTGCCTTTTTGGCGGGAGCTGCCTTCTTGGCTGCTACAGCTTTTTTAGCAGGTGCTGCCTTTTTGGCGGGTGCTGCCTTCTTGGCCGGGGCAGCTTTTTTAGCCGCTACGGTCTTGGCCGGTGCTGCCTTTTTCGCTGGCGCAGCCTTTTTTGCTGGAGCGGCTTTTTTCGCAGCCGGTGTTTTTGCAGTTGCCATCATTTTCTCCTTCGTCGAATTGCAAAGAGCACTTCATGCAAGTTGGAATGCATAAAGCGATTCATGTTGTTGGGATCGATCCCAGCATCATGAACTCGGGGACACAAACGCAAGCGCTGCAGCATGGGGCATTCTTGCGTCTGTGAAATTCTTGGTGTCATGTTGAAACGTTCAGTCCCAGGAAAGCGCACCGCCGGACTGGTACTCGATGACCCGGGTTTCAAAAAAATTCCGTTCCTTTTTAAGGTCAATCATCTCGCTCATCCAGGGGAAGGGGTTTTCTTCGTTCGCAAATAAGGGCTCAAGGCCGATCTGGGTGGCTCGTCGATTGGCAATGTAGCGAAGATAGCCTTTGAACATGGACGCGTTCAGGCCCAGCACACCACGAGGCATCGTGTCTTCGGCATACCTGTACTCAAGCTCCACCGCTTTTTCAAACAAAGCTCGAATTTCAAGCTTGAACTCAGCGGTCCACAACTGAGGGTTTTCGAGCTTGAGCTGATTGATCAGGTCGATACCAAAGTTGCAGTGCATGGACTCGTCGCGCAGGATGTACTGGTACTGTTCTGCTGCACCGGTCATCTTGTTCTGGCGGCCCAGCGCCAGGATCTGGGTAAAGCCAACGTAAAAAAACAAACCTTCCATCAGGCAGGCGAACACGATCAGTGACTTCAG
>CAJAXU010000160.1 GCA_903948045.1 uncultured beta proteobacterium
CCTGCGCGCATTGGTGGCGCTGGGTCTGCATGATGGCTTGCGGCTGTTCCCGCAGCCGCCCAAAAGCTACTCCTGGTGGGATTACCGCAACTTCGGCTTTCGGCGCAACCAGGGCCTGCGCATCGACCACATTTTGGTCAGTGAGGCGCTCAAACCATCAGTGCGCAGTTGCAGCATCGACCGCACGCCACGTGCCAACGAACGCCCCAGCGACCATGCGCCGGTGGTGATAGACATCGCCCTGGCTTAGGGCGGCGAGCGCCCCGGGCAGCGGGCTACTCCAGGCCCAGCTCCTGGATCTTGCGCGTGATGGTGTTGCGGCCGATACCCAGCTTGTGCGCCGCTTCGATACGCCGCCCACGGGTGGCAGCCAGTGCGGCGAGGATCAGGCGTGACTCAAAACGCCGGCTCAGTTCATCCCAGACGTCGTGCCGTTCGGTAGCGAGCAGGGCTGCGGCGTCGGCCTCCAGGCCGACCTCCCAGCTGTCGCCGCTGAGCTGGGGCACCGTGGCTGCTGGTCGGGCCAGCAACATCGGCTCGACCGGCAGCGCCGTCTCTGGCGCCGCAGCCACAGCCTCAGGCAAGGCGGCGGTTGGCACGGGCGCGCTGCCTGCGGCCACGCCGACTTCAGGCGGCAAATCCTTGGGCTCGATCACCTGCGCTGGCGCCATCACGGTCAACCAGTGGCAAATGTTCTCCAGCTGTCGCACATTGCCGGGGAAGCCGAATTGACCAAGCCAGCCGAGCGCAGCGTCTGAAATACGCTTGGGCTCCACCCCCAACTGGGCGGCGCTCTGCTGCAAAAAATGCCGCGTCAGCATGGCAATATCCTCACGCCGCTCACGCAGCGCGGGCAGGCGCAGGCGAATCACATTGAGCCGGTGGAACAGGTCCTCGCGGAAAGCGCCGTCCTTCACCCGTTGCTCCAGATTTTGATGGGTGGCCGCAATCACCCGCACATTGGTTTTCACCGCGCCATGACCGCCCACCCGGTAGAAATGGCCGTCGCTGAGCACCCGCAGCAGCCGGGTTTGCAGGTCAAACGGCATATCGCCGATCTCGTCCAGAAACAAAGTGCCACCGTCGGCTTGCTCAAAGCGGCCTCGGCGCATGGTCTGGGCGCCGGTAAAGGCGCCGCGCTCATGGCCAAACAGCTCGGACTCCAGCAGGTCCTTCGGAATGGCCGCGGTGTTGATGGCCACGAAGGGCCCGTGGGCACGCGGCGAATGTTTGTGCAGCGCACGCGCCACCAGCTCCTTGCCCGAGCCCGATTCGCCGGTGATCATCACCGTCACGTTACTCTGGCTCAAGCGGCCAATGGCCCGAAAAACATCCTGCATCGCTGGCGCCTGCCCCAGCATCTCGGGCGCCTCGGCCATGCGCTCCTCGATCACCTCCTCGCGCAGACTCTCTTCCACCGCCCGGCGAATCAATTCCACCGCCTTGGGCAGGTCAAAGGGCTTGGGCAGGTACTCAAAGGCACCGCCCTGAAAGGCCGAGACTGCGCTGTCGAGGTCTGAGTAAGCCGTCATGATGATGACGGGCAGGCCCGGGTACTTCTTCTTGACTTGCTCCAACAGGTCTAGCCCCGAGCCGCCGGGCATGCGAATATCACTCACCAGCACTTGCGGTCCGCTGTCCTCGTTGGCCAGGCTCAGCGCCGCGATGACGTCGCGCGGGTTGGTGAAACTGCGGGTGGGCAGGCTCTCGCGCAGCAGCGCCTTCTCCAGGACGAAGCGGATAGACTGGTCATCATCTACGATCCAAATCGGCTTCATGTCGTGTATCACCTCAGGTCAGGATTCAGGGGAGCGGAATCAATATCATGAAATCGGTTCGACCCGGCATGCTGTCGCACTCGATCAGGCCATGGTGCTGCTGAACAAAGGTTTGCGCCAATGTCAGCCCCAGCCCGGAACCCCCTTCCCTGCCCGACACCAGCGGATAGAAAATGCGGTCCTTGATCGA
>CAJAXU010000161.1 GCA_903948045.1 uncultured beta proteobacterium
AACATCCGTCACATGGCCCGATCTTCCATTGGCTGAGCACTGCACCTTTTGGACAACATGACGTAATGACAACCATCCGTGTAAAAGAGAACGAGCCGTTTGACGTAGCCCTGCGCCGTTTCAAGCGCACTATTGAGAAACTGGGCCTTTTGACTGACTTGCGCGCACGCGAGTTCTACGAAAAGCCCACTGCCGAGCGCAAGCGCAAGAAGGCTGCTGCCGTCAAGCGCAACTACAAGCGCATCCGCGCCATGCAGTTGCCGAAAAAGATGTACTGACCCGGTCACCCCGGTCAGTGGCCTGCCAGGCCAGATCAAAGCTCGCCGGGGACACTCAGGCGGGCTTTTTTTATGCCTGCACAGCCCCCAAACTCGCCCTCAACAACCCATTTGCCAGGAGCACTGCAATGTCACTCAAAGACCAAATCACCGAAGACATGAAGACCGCCATGCGCGCCCGCGACAGCGAGCGCCTGGGCACCATCCGCTTGCTACTGGCCGCTGCCAAGCAAAAAGAGGTGGACGAGCGCGTGGTGCTGGACGACGTGGCCATGGTGGCCATCATCGACAAGCTCATCAAGCAGCGCAAAGATTCTGTCGCCGCCTACCTGCAGGCGCAGCGGCAGGACCTGGCCGACAAGGAGTCGGCCGAGATCACCGTGCTGCAGGCCTACCTGCCGCAACGCCTGAGCGCCGAAGAGGTAACCTCGGCGGTGCAGGCCATCGTGGCGGAACTCGGCGCCAAGGGCCCGGGCGACATGGGCAAGGTCATGGGTGCCGCTAAAACCAGGTTGGCCGGCAAGGCCGACATGGGCCAGGTTTCGGCCGCAGTCAAGGCCGCGCTGGCGGGATAAGGAAAGGTGGTCTGCTGAGCTGAGCGGAACCTCAGCTCCCCGCCACCTTCATGCGGTTGATCAGCACCGAGCCGACCTCTTTGGCACCGTAGTTGTAGGTGTCTGCGCCAACAGCCATGATGCCTTTGAGCATGGTTCTCATGTTGCCGGCAATGGTGATCTCGTGCACCGGGTAAGCGATACGGCCGCGCTCCACCCAGAAACCGCTGGCGCCGCGCGAGTAGTCGCCGGTGACGTAATTGACACCACTGCCCATCAGCTCGGTGACAAACAGGCCAGTGCCCAGTTTTTCCAGCATGGCCTCCAGGCTGTCACCGGGGCGGGTCTTGCGCGAATGCAGGGTGAGGTTGTGCGAGCCGCCGGCGTTGCCGGTGGTCTTCATGCCCAGCTTGCGTGCCGAGTAGCTGCTCAAAAAGTAGCCCTGCACACGGCCAGCTTCCACCACCTGGCGCGGCTTGACCCGCACGCCTTCGTCATCAAACGGTGAACTGCCCTTGCCACGTTTGACAAACGGATCTTCGAAAATGTCAATGTGTGCTGGCAGCACCCGCTTGCCCAGCGAGTCGAGCAGGAACGTGCTTTTGCGGTACAGCGCACCACCGCTGATGGCCTGCACAAACGCACCCAGCAAGCCCGCCGCCAGCGGCGACTCAAACAGCACCGGGCATTCGGTGGTGGCAATTTTGCGCGACTTGAGTCGGCTCAAGGCCCGCTCGGCGGCATACCGGCCGATCGCCTCGGGCGCGGCCAAATCCTCAGGGTAGCGCATGGAGGTGTACCAGGCGTCACGCTGCATGTCGTTGCCCTTGCCGGCAATTGGCGACACCGACATCGAGTGGCGGGAGCTGGCATAACCACCGCGAAAACCGCGTGTGTGGGCGCTAAAAAAATGCGACTGCTGAGCCGAGACACCCGCCCCCTCGCTATTGCTGATGCGCCGGTCAAGCTGCAGCGCAGCAGTCTCGCCGCGCAGGGCCAATGCCGCTGCCTCCTCGGCCGTGATCGACCACGGGCAAAACAGGTCAAGGTCGGTGCGCTGGCGCGAGGCGGGCGCAATGTCCCGGGCATTGGGTAGCGAGGCAAACGGATCCTGCGCTGTGAAGCGCGCGATATCAAAAGCAGCCTGCACCGTCTGGGCCACGGCCGCTGCGGAAAAATCAGAGGTGCTGGCATTGCCGCGACGCTGCCCGATGTACACCGTGATGCCGAGCGACTTGTCACGGTTGCGTTCCACGTTCTCCAGCTCGCCCTTGCGCACCGAGACGCTCAGGCCGCTGCCCTCGGAGGCTTCAGCGGCGGCATCGGTCGCGCCAATTTTTTTGGCATGCGCAAGCGCCGAGTCGACCAAGTCTTCAAAGAACGGGCGGCTGTAGCTAAAGCCGCTGCCGGCGCCGAGCGCGGCTGGAGTAGGGTTGGGTTTCTTCATATCGGAGGCTATGATACTTGGCTATGTCACGCAAACTGAAAAAAGGCTATTTCGTCCGGGGCGAGTTCATCGCTGAGGGCAGCGAACGCGACCTCGAGCTCAAGCGCGAACTCAAAGGCACCGACGAGCAGAGCCGCACCGAACTCAAGCGCGAAAGCACCGAGCTGCAAAAACTGGGCGAAGACCTGTTGACCTTGCGCACCGAACTGATGGCGCGACTGCCCCTGTCGGAAAAACTCAAGGACGCGGTGCTGGAGGCCAAGCGCATCACCAACTTTGAAGGCAAACGCCGGCAGATGCAGTTCATTGGCAAGCTGATGCGGCTGGTCGAGCCTGCGGTGCTTGATGACGTGAGGACAGCCCTGACCGAACAGCAAGGCGGTTCGGCACAAGACAACCTGCGGCTGCATCAGGCCGAACTCTGGCGCGACAGGCTGTTGGCCGATGACGACGCCCTGGGCACCTGGTTGACGACCCATGCCACCACCGACGCCCAGCAGCTGCGCGCCTTGATCCGACAAGCCCGCAAGGACGCACAGCCGGAAAAAGCCGGCGCTGCGGTGCGTCATGGTCGGGCCTACCGAGATGTCTTTCAAATTGTGCGTGAGCAGCTTGAGCATGTGCCCGAGCCTGAGGCCGACACCGCCTTGACCCATGACGCAGATCAAAGACCATGACGACCAGCCCTGACACCAGCCCCCGTTCGGCTCATGACCCTGTGCGCATTGGCATTGTGTCGGTCAGCGACCGCGCCTCCAGC
>CAJAXU010000162.1 GCA_903948045.1 uncultured beta proteobacterium
GGCCTGTGGCCGCTGGCGGCGGGCTGGCAACTGACCAGCAATCTGGCCCTGTCCGAGCGGGCGCCGCGTGACTACGAGTTGTTTGCCGACGGCCCGCACTTGGCGACCCATGCCTACGAGGTGGGCAACACCAGCCTGGGGCTGGAGCGTTCCAGCAACCTGGACCTGGGGGTGAACTGGGCCAGCGGAGCCCATCGCTTCAGCCTGAGCGCCTTCGTCAATGAGTTCAGCAACTACATTGCCCAGGAGGCCTCGGGCGTGAGCCGGGATGCCGAAGGCAATGGCGGTGGCGGGGTGGGCGTGACCGATCTGGGAGACGGCACGTCGGCCGAATCGGGTGGCGCTGCGGCGGTGCTGCCCGAGTACGTCTATGCCCAGGTGCCGGCCCGCCTGAGCGGGCTGGAGGCCAGCGCCCGCTGGCGCCTGCGTGACGGGCCCCAGACGCTGGACCTGGACCTGCGCGGCGACCTGGTGCGTGCCACCAACAGCCGCACCGGCCAGGCCCTGCCGCGCATGGCGCCCGCCCGCCTCGGGGCCACGCTGTTGTGGGCGCAGGGCCCGTGGAACGCCCAGCTTGGCGCCAGCCATGTGGCCGCGCAAAACGAGGTGCCCGCCGGCCAACGCGGCACCGAAGCCTACACCCTGTGGCATTCGGCCCTGACCTACCGCATGAAGGCTGGTCCTGCCAGCCTGTTGTGGTTTGCCCGGCTGGACAACGTGGGTGACACCCTGGCCTATTCGGCCACCTCGATGCTGACGCAGACCGCGCCTGGCAAGGCACCGCTGCCTGGGCGCAGCATGAAGATGGGACTGCAGGTCAGCTTCTAGGCGGGGGAGGGCATCGGCACCGTGACGTGCCGGTTGCCCCCGGCGTTCAGGTTTTGAGGATGACCGAGGCGCCATTGGCGCCCAGGCCAAGCACCGCGCTCATTCCCAGCCGTGCGCCCTGCACCTGACGCCCCTGGGCCTGGCCGCGCAGCTGCCACACCAGTTCGCACACCTGCAGCACGCCTTGGGCGGTGGTGGCCTCGCCCGAGGACAGAAAACCGCCGCTCGGGTTGACCGGACAGCGGCCGTCAATGTCGAGCTCGCCCTGCGCCAGCATCCAGTCGCCTTGGCCGGCCTCATAAAAGCCGAACAATTCGGGCCAGGCCAGCAGGTGCCAGGCGGTGTTGTCGGCCATCTCCAGCAGGTCGATGTCTTGCGGCCCGACACCGGCCATCGCCAGCGCCCGCTGCACCGCGCCCACCACCTCGCTGGTGTGCGGCGTGGCCGTGTGCGCTGGGCTGGCCACGTTGGGGATGCGCAGGGCCGGATCGCCAAACTGGCCGGTGGCTATCGCGCAGCCGGCCACCTGGATCAGGCGCCCGCCACGCTGGCGCGCCTGCGCCTCGGAGCCGAGCACGACGGCGGCAGCGCCATCGCTGACCGCGCAGATCTCCAGCAGGTGCAGCGGGTCGCTGACCATGGGCGAAGCCAGCACCTCGGCCACGCTGCAGGCCTTGCGGTAGCGCGCCAGCGGGTTGCCGATGGCATTGCGGTGCATCAGCACCGAGGCCAGGGCCAGCGTCTCGGCGGTGGTGCCATGCTCGTGCATGCGCCGCCGCGTCTCCATGGCCCAGTAGGCCGGGTTGGTGGCGCCCATCGTCACCCAGCGCAAGTAGTCGTTGTCGGTGATGTCGCTGGCGCTGCCCGGCGGGCGCGGGATGAAGCCCTTGGGCATGCGCTCGGCACCCACCGCCGCCACGATGTCCGCCTGGCCGCTGGCGACCATGGCAAAGGCGGTCTGCACCGCGATGCCGCCGGCGGCGCAGCCACCGCCGACATTGCTGGCCGGAATGCCGTTCTCGGCCACCGCCTGCACGATCTCGTTGGCGTGCAGGCCCCAGCCCATACCGCCCTCAAAGCGGGAGCTGGCCGCCACCAGGCCCTGCAGGTCACGCCACTCTAGCGCCGCATCGCGTAGCGCGCCACCCAGCGCGTCCAGCGCCAGCTGCAGCTGGGGCTTGTCTGGAAATTTGCCCCAGGGGTGGGCGCCTGCGCCCAGCACATAGACCGGCCTCATGCTGCCAGCTCCTGCGCCGCGCGGGGCTGAAACTTGTAGGTCTGCACCTCTCGCCCCTGCTCATCGCGGTAGAGCGTCTCCACCGTGAGTACCACGGCCATGCCGATCTTCAGGCTGGCGGGCTCGCAGCTGGTGAGCATGCCCATCACGCGCAGGCCTTCGGGCAGTTCGACCGAGCCGATGGCGTAGGGCGCCCGGTCCGCCATTCGGAACAAGGCGGGCGGCTGGTAATGCTGCACGGTGTAGCTGTAAAGCGTGCCTTCGCGGCTTAGCAACACGTCCTGCGTCGCTTTTTCCTGGCACTGGGGGTTGCGGCAGCTTAAGGTTTTGGGAAAGTACTGCGAGCCGCAGCTGGTGCAGCGGGTGCCGATCAGGCGGGCCGAATTGCCCGTCCCCTCAAACAGGCCGGCGGCGACGGGCACAAGTTCATCGGTGCGCATGGCAGCCTCAGCGCGACAGGATGTCGCGTGTTTCGCGGAAATACAGCAGGCCGCTGGCGCAGTCTTCCACTGTGATCTCGTGCCGCACGTAGCGGCGCTCGCGTTTGACAAACTTCTCTGTGGCGCGGGCGTCGATGCGCACCCTGGCCCCGACCGGGATCGGCTCCAGGATCTCGGAGTCGTGGTAGGTGTGGATGGAGCCAATGGCAAAGGGCTTGGTGTGGTCGAACTGCACCGCCAGTACAAAGTGGGACACCAGCAGCGGCGGCACGATGGCCGGCCCAAACGGTGATTCGCCCGGAATGTGCCAGGTGTTCATGCGCCAGCCTTCGTACCAGGGGTTGAAGTCCTCCACCGCGTCGGCGTACAGGATCACCAATTCGGGCGTGATGTGCAGCTCGCGCGACAGCACTTGCCCGACCTCGACCATGTCCCAGTAGGTCTGCGACTCGGAGGCCAGGGTGTCGACAAATTCGCGGGTCTGATCGACCTGCACTTGGGTCATGGGCCGCAGCTCATCGGTGCGCGCGTTGGGGTGGTTCATGGTTGCTTCCTTGTGTTGCATGGCGTTTGGGCCGGTTCAGACGCCGACATCCGCTTCGACCCAGCCGGTGGTCTTGATCTCGCCGGCCTCGTTGTCGGTCCAGACCTCCAGCTTGAAGCGAAAGCCCGCGCCTTTGGGCGTTTTCTCGCGCACCACGCCATGGGTGGTGATGACCTCATTGGCATAGGTGGAGGCAACATACTTGCAGGCGATGCGCGCGCGCCGGAAGAAATTGGCGCCCAGGTAGTTGACGCACATTTCGGCGATGTAGGCCGATGACATTTCACCGGTCTGGATCGGCGCCTTCAGGCCGGTTTGCGCGGCGTAGACGGGGTCCCAATGGTTGGGGTTGAAGCGGCCCCAGAGGCGCGAGCCCATCAACTGGATGGCGGCCTTTTTCTTGACGCCGATCAGGGTGAAGCCGATGGGTGTGTCGGTGGTGATGGGAACCAGGGCTGCACTGGCTGGCTGAATTGGATGCATGGTCTGCCTTTGTGGGTAGGAGGAGAAGGGTTGACAAGGAGGCTGTTTGGCCTTGGGCTCAGGCCAGCCCGAGCAAGGTGCTCACCTGCTGGACCAGCAAAAACTTGCGGGCCCGGCCCGAGGGCGTCACCGGTATGTCTTCGGCTTTCATGAGCAGGATGTGCCGCGGCACCTTGAAGCGGGCCAGCCCCTGCGCGCAAAAAGCCGTCAACTCGGCTGGCGTCACGGTGGCCTGCCCGCGCAGCACGACGCAGGCCACGCCGACTTCACCCATGCGCTCGTCGGGTACCGGCACCACATGGGCCTGCCACACGGCGGGGTGGGTGGCCAGCAGGTCTTCGGCGTCTGACGGCAGCACCTGCTCACCGCCACAACGGTAGGACTCCTTGCGCCGGCCGGCCAGCGTCAGGTAGCCCTCGGCGTCCATGCGCGCCAAGTCACCGGTCCGCAGCCAGCCGTCGGCGGTGAAGGCTTCGGCCGTGGCCTCGGGCTTGTTGTAGTAGCCGGCCGTCACGCCCGGCCCCCGGGCCAGCAGTTCGCCGATGTCGCCCAGGGCCACGTCCTGCCCGGTGTCCGGGTTGACCACGCGGTAGACCACCAGCTTGCCGTCGGGGCCGCCGGTACCTGCCGGACCCACGTCACGCAGCCGGCCGTTGGTGCTCAGCAGGCGGCTCATCGGGTCATCCGGCCGGGTCACCGTGCTGGAGGCGGTCACTTCGGTCATGCCGTAGCCGGTGGTGATTTCGAGCGGCCGCAGGTGATCGACGATGTCCTGCCAGATGTAAGCTGGTGAGCGGCCGCCTGACGACAGGACCGAATGCAGCGGCTCCAGCACATAGGGGCGGGCTTTGAGCTCGTCGATCAGCGCCAGCGTCATGGTGGGGATCAGCAACAGGTCGGTCACGCCATGCCGCGCCACCGCTTCCAGGGTGTCAACCGCATCGAACTTGAGCCTTGGCACGATGGCGCCACCGACGAACAGCACCGACAACAGGCCTTCGACATAACCGTACACGTGGTACATCGGCAGGGAAAACAGCACGCGGCGGCCGTCCTCAAACGCGCGGCCCCAGGCGCTGCCAAAGGCGGCGCGCAGCATCATGTCGTGGCTGAGCATCACGCCCTTGGGCGAGCCGGTCGTGCCCGAGGTGTAGATGATGTCGCTGTTGGAGGCCGGTCCCGGGTGGGTGATGGCCTGCCAGGGGGCGGCACCATCGCCCAAGCTGCCGAGCGCTTGGGCGCCCGCGCGCACCGCTTGGCCACTGGCCGGAAACACCACCACCTGCTTCAGGCGGGGAAATGCCGTACCGCCGCCCTGCATCGCCCAGCCGGGCGCCAGTTCGTCCAGAAACCCCAGGTAGTCGAGGCCGCGAAAGCTGTCCATGGTGACCAGCAACACGGCGTCGGACTGGCGCAGCACGTAGCCCAGTTCGTCGCGCCGGTTGAGAAAGTTGATCGGCACTGCCACCGCCCCGACGCGCGCGATGGCGAATTTGACGGCTACGAACTCCGGGTGATTGGCCATCAGCATGGCCACATGGTCGCCGGGCTGGACGCCGGCGGCCAGTAGACCAGCGGCCAGCCGCTCTGACCAGGCCTTGATGTCGCTGTAGCTCCAGGTTTGCGTGTCGGTGATCAGGTAGGGACGCGTTGGAAACTCGGCGGCTGCGGCGTCGAGCATCTGGTCCAGCGTGCGGGCTGGCCACGCAGGAAAGCGCAGTGCCAGTGCCGCTTGGCGGTGGTTCACGGTGCCGATGGCAGGGGGTGGCGCTGGTGGGGTCTGTTCCGGTGGCATGGCCATGACGTTCTCCTTGCTGTCAGTTCTCGCAGGCTGATCAAAAATCGTAATCTTACCAGCTGGTATTTTTAATTACGCAATGGAATGTAATGCAATAGGCATAAAAAACACAAGTTATTCCTCTTTCAATTCACTTTAATGGAAGAATAAAAAGTATATAAATACCCATCAGTATGATAGTATTCTTACAGGAATGTGCATCGCAGGGATATGGCCCGGTCTGCGATGACGTGCCGGCTGCGACGCCGGCAGTCGCGGGTGTTTTTGGAGTGATGGTTCATGACTGATGTGGATGTGATCGTGATTGGCGCTGGCTTTGCCGGTTTGCGGGCCCTGTACACCCTGCGCAAGATGGGCAAAAAGGTGGTGGTGCTGGAAGCCAGTGCAGACCTTGGCGGCGTTTGGTACCACAACGGCTATCCCGGCGCCCGCTGTGATGTGGAGAGCTATGACTACTCCTACAGTTTTTCGCCAGAGCTGGAGCAGGAGTGGCGTTGGACGGAGCGGTACGCCACGCAACCCGAAATCCTGCGCTACATCAACCATGTGGCTGAGCGCTTCGACCTGCGCAAGCACATTGAATTTGGCACACGCATGACGCGGGCCGCCTACGACGAGGCCGGCGCGCGCTGGGCGGTCCGCGCCGAGGATGGGCGGCAATGGTCCGGCCAGTTTTTGATGATGTGTGTCGGGCAGTTGTCGACCACCAAGCAGCCCGCCTACCCCGGACAGGAGAGCTTCAAGGGTGAGGTCATTCACAGCGGGGTGTGGCCCAAGCACCCGGTCGATTTGGCGGGCAAGCGTGTGGCCATCATCGGCACTGGTTCATCGGGCATGCAGATGACGCCGGTGATTGCCAAGGAGGCTGCGCACCTGACGGTGTTCCAGCGCACCGCCAATTACAGCATTCCGGCGGCCAACGCCCCGGTGTCAGACGACGAGGATCGGCAGGTCAAGGCCAATTACCGCGCGCGTCGCGAGCAGGCGGCTAACTCGCCGACCGGCCTGGGCTTCCTGCCTAACAAGAAATCCGCTCTGGAGGCCACGCCGGACGAGCGCGAGCCAGTGTACGAGGCCGCTTGGAACCGCCTGGGCTTCGGCTTTGCGCTCGCCTATTACGACATCCTGCTGTCCAAGCCGGCCAACGACACTGCGGCCGAATTCATCCGGCGCAAGATCGGCGAACAGATTGACGACCCGGTGCTGCGCGAGAAGCTCACGCCCAATGGGCACGCCTTCGCCGCCCGGCGGCCGTCGGTGGACAGTGGTTACTTCAAGGCCTTCAACCGGCCCAATGTGTCGCTGGCGGATGTGCGTGAGGCGCCGATTGTTGAGTTTGTACCGGAAGGTATCCGCACCACAGACAAGGTGTACCCGGTCGATGTGGTGATCTATGCCACTGGCTTCGACGCCTTCACCGGTTCGCTGCTCAAAGCCGACATCGTGGGTCGGGCTGGGCTCACGCTCAAGCAGAAATGGGCCGACGGGCCGGTGACCCAACTCGGCGTGGCCGTGGCCGACTTCCCGAACCTCCTGATCGTCTGCGGGCCAGGCAGCCCGTCCTTGCTCAGCAATGTGCTGCTCTCGACCGAGCAGCAGATTGAATGGCTGGCAGGACTGATCGGCAAGATGGAGCGTGACCATTTGGTCGAACTCGAAGCCACGCCCGAGGCCGAACGCGACTGGGTCGCCCATGTCAACGAACGCGTCAAGGGTACGCTGTACCTCAGCACCGATTCTTACTACAACGGCGCCGAGGTGGCTGGCAAGCCGCGGGTTTTCATGCCCTACTCAGGTGGCGTACGCGGTTACCGGCGCATTCTGGCGCAGTGCGCAGCTGACGGTTATTCTGGCTTCGTATTGCGGCCGGCCACCCTGCACAGCCCATCCCCAGCTGAGCCAACCCAGCAGGCTCTGCCCGCATGAAGATCGCATTTGATGACCAGGTCGCGATCGTCACCGGTGCCGGTGGTGGCATCGGCCGCGCGGTGTCACTGGCACTCGGTCGTGCTGGTGCGAAGGTGCTGGCCGTGGATCTGGACGCCATCAGTGGTGCGGAAACGGTGCGTCAGGTGCAGGCCCTGGGAGCCCATGCTGGTTTTCATCAGGCTGATGTAAGCTCGGCCGAGGGCGTGGCCGCTTATGTGGCCGAGGCCATGCGGCTCTGGGGCCGCATTGATGTGTTCATGAACAATGCTGCCTGGCAAGGTGCGGTGCTGCCACTGGTGGACTACCCCGACGATGTGTTCGACAAAGTCATGGCCATCAATGTCAAAGGCGTTTTTCTGGGCATGAAGCACGTGCTGCCGGTGATGCTGGCACAGCGCCGTGGTGCGGTTGTAAATACAGCTTCGCTTGGGGCCTACATTGGCACGCGGCACCTGGGGCCCTACACGGCGAGCAAGCACGCCGTGCTGGGTCTGACCAAGTCGGCTGCATTGGAGGTGGCCCGCAAAGGCATTCGGGTCAACGCGGTTTGCCCTGGCCCGGTGGACACGCCCATGCTGCGTGACATTGAGGCGCTGCAATCACCCGATAATGCGGCGAGTCTGCGCGAGCAGCGAGCAGCGATGATTCCGGATGGCCGCTATGCGACGCCGGAAGAAGTCGCGAACCTGATGCTTTACCTGGCCAGCGACTTGTCCACCCACATCACCGGTCAGGGCGTGCAGATCAATGGTGGTTTTCACACCTGAGTCGGGTGTGCGGCCCCGCACAGATGAGATCGGCGAGACCATGAGCAAACCAGCCAAAATTCCAGTTGCCACCAAGATCAAGGCTGTCGCGAGAGCAAGACGCGGCCCGGTCGGCGCCAGCCAACATGAGGACATCCGGGATGCCGTCTTGCGCCTCAAGAGCGAGCGCATTGTTGGCGCAGCTGTGGAACTGTTCTATACCCAGGGCTTCACCAACACCACCCTGGAGCAGGTGGCTGACGCCATCAATGTCACCAAACCCTTCATCTATGCCCATTTCCGGTCCAAGGCCGAGTTGCTGGCCGACATTTGCTCCCGTGCAATCAAGGTGGCCCATGACGCGCTGAACCGCGTCACGGCCGAGCAGGCCAGTGCCACTATCAAGCTGGAAACGCTGGTCCGCGATTTCATGATGGCGGTGCTGGATCACCAGCCCCATGCGGTCATTTACAGCCGTGAAGAAACGCACCTCAACCCCGCCGACCGGGAGGCGATAAATGTGCTCAGACGCGAGTTTGACCGCCGCTTCGCTGCCCTGTTGCAGGAGGGCGTGGCGGCCGGTGAGTTTGTGGTGGAGGACGTGCCGCTGACGGCGCTGGCCATCGGCGGCATCGTGGGTTGGTCGCCGGTCTGGTACCGATCTGGCGGACGGCTGACTCAGCCCGAGGCGGCCCAGCGCATCGCGACATTGGTGCTGGCCATGGTGCGTGCCAAAGTTCCCGTCAGTAGTGGAGACGTCCCGGCCCCATCGCCGGCCTGACGTCCAGACCCAGTCTGGCGTGGCGCCGCCATCGCTGACCGGTACCTAAAGGATTTTTCTTGGACCCTACAAAAAAACTTGTTCGGACTTGTTGTCAACACAAGCGTTGACTGCTATGATTTCCACATGACTTCTACTCTGTGAGTGAAACGGCAATGTCAATTCATACGGATCAATCTACGCCTGGGGTTGCGCCCGCGATCGCGGTTGTGGGTGGTGGCACGATGGGAGTCGGCATTGCCTATGTCTATGCCGCAGCCGGCTGGACCACCTGGGTGGTCGAGCCTGATGAGACGCGGGCTCACGCCATGCTGCAGACCATCGCACAAACCGCCGCGTCTGGGGCGCGTCGCGGCAAGCTCACGGCAGAGCAGGCTGCCCAACTGCCACACGCCGTGCAGCGCGTGGTATCCGTCGCTGGGTTGCCCATGGGTCTGGACCTGGTGGTGGAGACCGTGCCCGAGCGCCTGGCCTTGAAGCAGCAGGTTTTGACAGGCATTGAGCAGCGTTCGCCGCGCGTCATTGCCAGCAACACCAGTGCCCTGTCAATCGATGTTTTGGCTGGCTCGCTGAAAGATCCGGGGCTGTTTCTGGGTATGCACTTCTTCAATCCGGTCTGGTCGCTGCCGATGGTGGAGCTGGTTCGGGGTAGCCTGACTCGGCCCGACATCCTGCTACTAGCTCGCGGTTTCGCCGAGGCCACCGGCAAGGTGACCATCACCGTCCGCGATGTGCCGGGTTTTGCAACCAGTCGGCTCGACCTGATCGCATCTCTGGAAGCCATGCGCATGCTGCAGGACGGGGTGGCCAGCGCCGACGATATTGACCGCGCCATGGTGGTGGCTTACCGGCACCCCGTTGGCCCCCTTCGGTTGAGCGACATGGTGGGCTTAGACGTCAGGTTGGATATCGCTCGCCACCTCAGCATAACGCTCGGGGACCGCTATGCGCCGCCGCGCCTGCTAGAAGACATGGTGGCCCGGGGCGAGTTAGGCCAAAAGTCGGGGAAGGGTTTTTTTGAATGGCCGTCTGCAGCGGCCTGACTGATTTCAATTGAATGGGGTAATTTGATGTCCAGTATTTTCGGTTCTGCGCTCGTCGACACGGCAGAGCACCACCCGTTGTTGCGGGACAGCGTTGGCAAACTGGTGGGCGGTTTTGGACGCCGGTATTTTCAGGAGGTCGTCAAACGGAAAGCAAAGCCCGTTGAGCTGTGGAATGCCTTGGCGCAGGCGGGTTTTCTGGGTGTTCACATCTCGGTGCAATACGGTGGCGGTGGCAGTGGCCTGGCAGATTACAACGTGGTGGTCGAGGAGACAGCTGCGCAGGGCTGCCCTATGCTGTCGCTGGTGATCGGCTCCATCTGCGCGCCCATCATCGAGCAGCATGGTAGCGAAGCCATGAAGCAGACCTGGCTGCCTGGCTTGGCCAGCGGCAAGCTGAAACTGGCCTTCGCCATTACTGAGCCTAATGCTGGTACCAACACCCACAAGGTGACCACCGCCGCCAAACGCAGCGGCGAGGGCTGGACGCTCAATGGCGCCAAGTACTGGACCTCGGCGGTTGACGAGTCCGACGCCATCATGGTGGTGGCGCGGGGCGAGACGGTCGATGACAAGGGTCGCGCCCAGCTGTCCTTGTTTATCGTGCCAACCAACGCAACCGGCATCACCATGACGCCGATCGAGACTGCCTTGCATGTGCCCGAGACCCAGTTCATGCTGTATTTTGACAATGTGGCGCTGGCCCCCGACGCCCTGGTCGGCCAGGAGGGGCAGGGCTTGCGACATGTGTTTGCCGGCCTCAATCCCGAGCGGGTGTGTGCCGCCGCCATCAACAATGGTATTGCGCGCTTTGCCATCGAGAAGAGCGCTGCCTATGCCAATGAGCGCAGCGTCTGGAGCACGCCCATCGGCGCACACCAAGGCATTGCCCATCCACTGGCCAAGGCCTACATGTGTGTGCAGCAGGCGCGCTTGATGACGGCGCGGGCGGCGCAGCTGTTTGACATGGGTTCAGGTGATGCCGGTGAGGCGGCCAACATGGCCAAGTTCGCCGCTGCTGATGCCTCGCTCGAAGCGCTGGACCAGGCTATTCAGACTCACGGCGGCAACGGCATGGCACTGGAATACGGCCTGGCCGACCTGTGGTTCATTGCCCGACTGCACAAGACCGCGCCCGTCAGCCGCGAGATGATTTTGAACTTCATCGCACAACACAGCCTGGGCCTACCCAAAAGCTACTAAGAGGTCGCCATGTCCTTCACGCTTGCAGACATCATCCGCCGGCATGCCGCGGACACGCCGGATGCGCCCGCCCTGACTTTCGAGGGCGTAACCTGGAACTTTGCTCAGTTGCATGCGCTGAGTTCGCAGTCGGCTAACGCCCTGCGCGCCGAGGGTGTGCAACCAGGTGACCGCGTGGCGGTGTTGACCAGAAATCGCGCTGAGTTCTACGAGCTGATCTTCGCCTGCAGCAAGATAGGGGCGACTCTGGTCGGGCTCAACTGGCGTCTAGCGCCACCTGAGATCACCGCCATCATGGCCGACGCGGGGCCGACGGTGCTGATCGTCGGCGCGGGCGAACTGCCCTTGCTGTCTGAAGCCGCCCGCCAGGGTGAAAGCCTTCGGCGTATCGTCACCCTGGGTCATGACTATGACGCCTGGCGGGCCGCCATGCCAAGCACGGATCCCGGCCACGCCGGGCAAGCCGATGATGTGACGTTGCTGCTGTACACCTCTGGCACCACGGGCTTGCCCAAGGGGGTGATGTTGACCAACCACAGCATGTCGTTTACGCTGCGCCTGGGGGCTGAGTCCTGGGGCATGGGGCGCGACAGCGTCAACCTGGTCGCCATGCCGATGTTCCACATCGGCGGAAGTGGCTACGGCATGAGCACCATGGCTGTCGGGGGGCACACTGTTCTGATGCGCGAGGTCAATACAGCCCAGGCGATTGCCAATATTGAACGCTACCGCGTGACGCACACCTTTTTCGTGCCGGCCGTAGTGCAGGCGCTGCTGGAGACGCCCGGGGTTGAACAGGCTGATTTGTCGAGCATGCAGCTGCTGATGTATGGGGCGTCGCCCATTGGTGACGTGTTGTTGAACCGCGCGTTAGCGGTGCTGCGTTGCCGCTTCATGCAGGCCTATGGTATGACCGAGACCTCTGGCACGATCGTGGTGCTGGTGCCGGAGGACCATGATCCCGGTGGCGAGCGCGCCGGATTGCTGCGCTCCTGCGGGCGGGCCATGCCCTGGGTTGAATTGCGCATCATTGACCCGACGACGCACAGCGATGTCCCCACTGGTTCGGTGGGCGAGATTTGGGTGCGCTCGGGTATGGTGATGCGGGGTTACTGGAACAAGCCCGATGCCACCGCCCAGACCATCATGCCCGGCGGGTGGCTGCGCACGGGTGATGCGGCCTACCAGGATGCCGAAGGCTACGTCTACCTGTTTGACCGGTTCAAGGACATGATCATTTCCGGCGGGGAGAACATTTACCCGGCCGAAGTGGAAAACGCGCTCAGCGGTCACCCAGCCATCCAGGAGGTGGCGGTGATTGGCGTACCGCATGCCCGCTGGGGCGAAACACCCAAGGCCGTGGTGGTGCTGCGTCCCGGGCACCAGGTGCTGGCACAGGCGCTGATCGACTATGCGCGTGAGCGACTGGCTCACTACAAATGCCCGACCGTGCTGGTATTTGCCGATAGCCTGCCGCGAAACGCCTCGGGCAAGTTGCTCAAACGCGAACTCCGTATCAGCCATGGCCAGGCTTGAGCCCGTGAGCGTGACCGCACCGGCCTGCGATGCTGTTTCGTTGGCGCGGCGCTGGGTGGTTGATTATTTCAATCGGCAAGATGCCAGCGCGGCCCGCGCGTTCGCTACGTCGACTTACGCCCTGCGTATTGGTGAATACACCTTTGCCGGGCGGGACGAACAATGGTTGCCCGCCGTGCAAAAACAGATGGACCAGTTTCCCGGTCTGGGTATGACAGTGCATCAGGTGCTTGTCGGAACCAACGAGGTGGCGGTCTGGTTTACCCAGCACGGGGCTGCAGCCGGTGGTCGCATCGCTTGCTGGTCCGGTGTCGCGATCTACCAGAGCAACGGTCACCAGCTCACCGGATGCGTGGCGCAGGAAGACTACCTCACGCGCCAGCGGCAGTTGAAATCCGGTGTTGGCGACGCGATTGACGCCCCGGCGCCGGCGCCCTGGGACACGGTACCGCTGCCGCCAAACCCCCAGGCTGAGGCGGTGGTGCGCCAGTGGCTCGCACATTCATGGCCGTGCTCAGAGTCGGCTATTCGCTGCGACGATGAACACATCACCCGCTTGGCCCTGGACTTCAGCGTGCAGGATTCGGACATTACAGTGCTGTTCTCATCCGGATCCGAGGTGGCGTTTCATGTCCGCCAGACTGGGTTCTACCGTGGCGGGTTGATAGGCCAACCTGCTTCGGCCCGGTTGACCGTGTTGCATGCGAACGGCATTGTGCGGGTAGAGGCTGGACGGGTTGTTGCGGGCCGGGTCATTCGCGACCGTGCCGGCCTGCGGGCCCAGCTGTTGCAGGGTGGTGTCCAATGACCGGGCCGGTAACTGGCGACGAAACTGTGCTGGTCCGCCGGGAGGGCGCGATCCTGATCGTCACCATTCACAGGCCCCAGGTTCGCAACGCCATTGACCGAGCCACGTCGGAGGCCATAGCGCTCGCGATGGACGAGCTGGATGGCGATGCCAGCCTCAGTTTGGGCATACTGACCGGTGCCGGAGCCCACTTCTGCGCTGGTATGGACCTCAAGGCCTTCCTGCGTGGTGAGCGGGTTGAGTTGGAAGGGCGCGGTTTGGCCGGCATGACCGAGACGCCGCCGGCCAAACCCGTGATTGCGGCGGTAGAAGGTTACGCCCTCGCTGGCGGCTGCGAGCTGGCGCTAGCCTGTGACCTGGTGGTGGCTGCCGGCAACGCCCGCTTCGGCATTCCGGAGGTTAAGCGCGGACTGATCGCTGGGTCCGGTGGCCTGCTGCGACTGCCCCAGCGTATCCCGCGGCAAATAGCCCTGGAATACGCCCTCACGGGCGAGCTGATGACCGCTACCGAAGCACATCAATGGGGGCTGGTCAATCGCCTAACGGAACCCGGTGGCGCCCTCGATGGTGCGCTGACCCTGGCGCGTACCATCGCGGCCAATGGCCCGCTGGCGGTGCAGATGACAAAAAGGGTCATGACCGAAGCGCCATCCTGGCCAGTCGCTGAGCTATGGGCCCGCCAGCGCGAAATGCTCGAGACCATCATCGCGTCCAATGATGCCCGCGAAGGCGCGCAGGCTTTCAGTCAAAAGCGGCCACCCCGCTGGACCGCCAGCTAGCGCACACTTGTGCCCCCTACATTTTGAGTCCAAGCATGAACCCAACACCCAAGACCAAAGCCCAAACCCAAACCAAAGCCAAAGCCAAAGCCAAAGCCCCGGCCAGGCTGCCGCGCAAGCCAAAAAAAGAGGAAGTGCCTGAAAGCGGTATCGGGCAACGCAGGTCTTTGGCCATGGTGAAGGGCTCGGAGGTCTACCAGGAACGCAGGCGCGAGATCGCCCGGGTCGCGGCCGAGGTATTCAACAAGCAGGGCTTTCGCGGCACAAGCCTGGGGGCGGTGGCCGATGCCTTGAACACCAATCGCGCCTCGCTCTATTACTACATTGCAAACAAGCGCGAGCTGTACGACGAGGTGGTGCGCGAGGTGTCCGAGGCCAATGTCGCGACGGCGCACACAGTGCACGCCTCCAAGGCATCGGCGCCGGAAAAGCTGCGGACCCTGATTGTCTCCCTGATGGAGTCCTACGCCACCCACTACCCACTGCTTTATGTCTACATCCGCGAGAACCTGTCCCATGTTGAGAGCGACCGGACCGACTGGTCTCGCTACATGCGCAGCCTGAACCGGCAATACGAAGAGGTGTTCATCGCCATTGTTCAGGAGGGCCTGGACGATGGCTCACTGCGTTCCCTGACGACAGCACGGGTCACCGCCTTCGGGATCATCGGCATGATCGGCTGGAGCAACCGTTGGTTTGTGCCGCAGAAGTCTGAGGTCAGCGGGCGTGACATCGGCCTGGCCTTCGCCGACATGGTACTGGGCGGACTGGTCCCTGCCAAAGCGCCTGCAGCGAAGCGGGTGCGCGCATCTGAAACATAGTCAACAGATGTGTTGACAATTGAAATTCACTTCTCCATAATTCGCGCACAAGACACCTTGAGCCCAAACCATGTCCACGCTTGATCCCGCCGCCCAGAAGTTGCTCGCGCTGATGCGCCAGGCTGGCCGGCCGCCGTTTGAGACGCTGAATCCGGTCTCAGCCCGGCGGGCGTATGCCGCGAGCTGGGAGGTGACGCAGTCACCCGGCGGCGACGTGGCCAGCGTGCGCGATATGGCAATCGCCACATCGGCTGGCGACTTGACATTGCGTGTCTACCGCGGCCACGGTACCGACCCCCACAAGCATTTGCCCTGCATGGTGTTTCTCCATGGTGGTGGCTGGGTGATCGGTAATCTCGACAGCCATGACCGCATGTGCCGCCGGCTGGCCACTGTCGCCGGTATCTGTGTGGTGGCGGTGGACTACAGGCTGGCGCCAGAGTGCCCGTTTCCTGCCGCACTCGATGACGCTGCGATCGCGCTCCAATGGGTGGCCGACCACGCTGAGCTGCTGCAGATTCAGCCGGCTGCCATCGGTGTGGGTGGTGACAGTGCAGGGGGCAACCTGGCCGCTGTGTTGGCGCTCATGAGCCGTGACGGCGCAGCCCCTCAGATTGCCTACCAGGCCTTGCTGTACCCGGCCGTGGATCTGACTGCGTCGAGTGAGTCCTACCGTCGCATCACGACCGACTTGCCGCTGACGGCGGCCACCATGCACTACTTCATCGCCCACTACACCCCGGATTCGAAAGATCGTCTGGACTGGCGGGCCTCGCCCCTGCGGGCAAGCAGTCTGGCTGGTACCGCACCGGCGCTGGTTCTGACGGTTGCCCATGACCCGCTGTGCGATGAGGGCCGGGATTACGCCCATAGGCTGGACCAGGAAGGCGTCCGCGTGACCGCCGTGCACCACAACGACCAGATGCACGGCGTGCTCAGCCAGGGCCGCTTGGTGCCTGCTGGCCAGGTGATTGGTGACCAGGTCTGGACCGCCATCGGCCACGCCCTACACGCCGCCGCAGCGGAGGCCTTGTGATGAGCAGTTTGATATCCGCTGACCGGCCCCGATGCGGCAAGTGCAGGCCCTGATTTTTGAGGTGAGTAAGCAGCTTTTCAACCAGTCCCGCCGCACAACGGCAGACGCAAACCAAGGAGACAACATGACGACCTACGCCATTTCCCAACAACCCAGCCCGACCACCCGGCTCACAATGCGCCAGCGTGCTCCGGCCCTAGCCGCCAAGCTGGTCATGGCTGCTGCTACCGGCCTGTTGGCGCTGGGCAGCCACGCCCAGGAATCGCCGCAGGACGGCGTTTACAAGGACCGCATCGATTGGGGCCTGTTAATGGACTTGAGCGGTCCGACATCAGCCTCGCAAGGCGTCTGGGTCAACGGCTTTCAGGATTACATGCGCAAGATCAACGAGGCTGGCGGCATCAATGGCCGCAAGATCAATGTGCTGGCTGAAGACAATCGCTTCAATGCCGCAACTGACAAGATCGCCTTTGAAAAATTGGTTGGCCAGACGCCTGTCATTGCCATTTCCGGCATGGGTTCTTCGGGCTCTCAGGTTGGGTTGGCGCCAACCATCAAGGCTGGCAAGGTGCCAATCGTCGGCACTTACACAGCGACCAAGGCTTTGTCAGAGCCGGTGAGTCCGATGGTCTACAACGGCTTTTGCGGCTACCAGCAGATGGCGCAGGCCGGTGTGGGGTATTACGTTGACAACCTCAAACTCAAGGCCCCCAAGGTTGTGACCGTGGCCATCGAAAGTGCCGGTGGCAAGGAATACCATGACTATGTGGCCGAAGCAGTGGCCAAGCTTGGTGGCACCGCCACTCACATCACCATGAAGGTGACCGCAGTCGACGTGACGCCGCAGGTGCTAGAGATCATGGCGCAAAAGCCCGATTTCATCACCATCTATGGCGTGTCCAACACTGCCATCCTGACTATGAAGGCACTGCAACAGTATGGTTTGAAGACGCCGGCCTTTGGTATCACCTACCTGGGTGCGCCTGCGATCTTCTCGGCGATGGGGGAGCAAGCCGGCGCCAACTACAACTTCATCAGCTGCTTCACCCCAGGGGGTTCGGACCAGTCTTCCGGTAACAGGGAGCTATCCGCCTACGCCGACAAGATCGGTCGCAGCGCCATGAAGGAGGACATCAATTACGTGTCTGGCTGGATCACTGGCCAGATGGCCGCTGAGTCCCTGGCCAAGCTGGGCAATGCCCCGACCCGCGCCAAGTTGGTGGACCTGTTGTCCAAGGGCTTCACGGTGGACAGCAAGGGCCTTGCCGCGCCGATCGTCTACACCCCAACCAACAACACCGGTCCGGTCGTGTTCAAGTTGTTCGGCTACGACTATGCAGCCAAGAAGTTCAAGGCCTACGGCGACTTCGCGGACTACGCGAAATACACCCGTTAATGACTGATTACGCAAGGCAGGAGACGCATCATGCTCGGACAAGTACTGTTTAGTGGTCTGGCCCTCGGCAGCATCTACGGGTTGGTGGCGCTCGGCTTTGCGGTCATCTTCAAGGCGACGGAAGTTTTCAACTTTGCACAGGGGATGTTTGTGGTGTGCGGCGCCTATTTCGCCGTCACCGCCATCTCCCTGTTGGGGCTGCCGTTCCCACTGGCTATTTTGTTCATCATCGGCGCCGCCGCCTTGATGGGTGTGCTGATTCATGTATTCTTGATTCAGCCCCTGTCTGGGCGGCCCATGCTGTCGGTTATCATGCTGACGATTGCCCTTTCGATTGCAATTCGAGCCCTGATCGAGATCGTCTTCGGTCCGCAGGGCCGCACGCTGACCACACCCATGCCCACTGGCATCATCATGCTGGGGCAGTTGCGTATTTCCCAGCTGCATCTGACTGCCGCGCTGGTTAGCTGGGCCTGTATGGCGGGCTTCGGCGCCTTCTTTCGCTATACCTCGGTTGGCCTTTTGATGCGTGCCACCGCAGACAGCCATGAGGCCGCGCTGGTGTCCGGCATCAACGTCAATGTGATGAACCGGCTGGCCTGGGCCATTGGCTGTGCATTGGCGGCAGTAGGGGGCTTGTTTTTGGGGCAACTGCAAATAGCTTCAACTGAGCTTGAAAGCATCGGCCTGCTGGCACTGCCGGCGGTGGTGATAGGTGGCATGCAAAGCATCCCAGGCGCCATTGTGGGCGGGTTGCTGGTCGGCATCATCGAGCAACTGGCGGCGTCCTACATCTCGCCCAAGTCCAGCGATATTGTGATTTACATGTTGCTGTTGTTGATTCTGATGGTTCGGCCCTGGGGCCTGTTTGGTCAGCGCGAACTTGGTCGCGTCTGACATCACGGAGACTAATTTGTCATGAACCCGATCTCAACACCCGGTAGCCAGGCTGCCGGCCGCTGGCGCCGCTGGGCTTGGCCGGCCCTGGGCGTGGCCCTGCTGTGCTACCTGCCCGTGGTCCTGACCGAGCGCGCTGCCTTTGGCGTGGCCCTGTCCAACATGCAGTTGCTCAACCTTGGGTTGACCCAGATCAACTTGATGCTCATCGCTATGCTGGGTGCCTTGTCGCTGAACTACCTCACCGGTTGTGCCGGATTGATCTCGATCGGCCATGCGGCCTTTTATGCCACCGGCGCCATGACAGCTGCGATCACCGGCACACAGTGGGGCTGGCCGTTTCCGCTGGTTCTGCTGGCCTCTGGTGTGATGGGGGCGGCGATGGGTTTGTTGGCCGGCCTGCCGTCGCTGAGGGTGCGCGGCCTTTATTTTGTGCTCTCCACCATGGCCGTGCATTTTTTGGTGGTCTATGTGTTCCTGGAGTACCAGTTCAAGTTCTTTGATGTGGTCGGTGTCCCTTACAACCCGGCCAAGTTGGGTCCTCTCGAACTCAACACGCCGACCCGCTGGTACTTCTTCCTGTTGCCGCTGGTTGCCCTGATTTACCTGGGTCTAAGTAGCAGCCTGCGGGCCCGCGAAGGTCGCGTCTTGATGGCCATGCGCGACCATGAGTTGGCGGCGACGGCGGCTGGGGTTGATGTGCGTATCTTGAGGCTTAAAGCCTTCGGCCTGAGCTCGGCCATCGCCGCCATGGCCGGTGCGCTGTTTGCCCACTACCTGACCAACGTCACTTCGGAGGCGTTTGGCATCAGTTTCGCGATCCAGTTCATCGCCATGATCATCATTGGTGGCATGGGTTCGCTGGCAGGCTCGCTGGTGGGGGCCGCGCTGTGGCTGTTGCTGCCGTCGGTGATCTCGGGCTTTGCATCGCAGGCGTCGGGTTCGACCGGTATTGTTCGTCTGTTGTTGGTGGAAAACAGGGCGCAGCTGGTTCAGCTCATCTTTGGCATGTTGGTGATCGTTTTTCTGATCTTTGCACCCGGTGGGGTTGCCGGCTTGGGGCGGCAGATCCGCGAGCGATTTGGCAGCAAAGGAGGGCGGTGATGGCGGCCGTACTTGAAATACAGGGCCTGTCGGTTGGCTACGGCCGCAAGGGCCTGGCGCTCGACAATGTCAGCCTGTCCGTGCCCCAGGGCGGCATCGTGGCCTTGCTCGGCGCTAACGGCGCCGGCAAAACCACCTTGATCCGGGCCGTCACCGGTTTGCTTGGGCTGCACCATGGACAAGTCACCAGCGGCGCCGTACGGTACGCAGGCCAGTCCATCGTCGGCCTGCCCTCGCACCGGCTGGTGCGCATGGGCATGGGGCAGGTGCCCGAGGGGCGCTTGATCTTCAAGCAGCTCAGCGTCGAGGACAACCTGCTGGTGGGTGCCGCCATCCTGCCCCGCGCCAAGGTGGCTGAGGGCTTGGCCTCGGTGTACGCCCTGTTTCCGCGGTTGCTGGAGCGGCGCCAGCAAGCGGCCGGCTGGCTGTCGGGCGGCGAACAGCAAATGCTCGCCCTGGGCCGGGCGCTGATTGGTCGGCCACAGCTGCTGCTGGTGGACGAGCTGTCTCTGGGCTTGGCACCCTTGATCGTGAAGCAAATCTACCAGCAATTGCGTGTGGTGGGCGACACCCTGGGAACGGCGATGCTGGTGGTGGAGCAGAACGCCCACCTCGCCTTGCAATTTGCCGGCTCAGCCTATTTGATCAATCGCGGGCAGATCGTGTTCTCGGGCACGGCAGCCGAAGTGGCCGCCAGTCCGGCCATGGCCGAAACCTACCTGGGGGGCAAGCGTGCGCAGGACACGCCGGCAGCGCCAGCCGATGCCGGCGATGCTGCCAAGGAGTTGCTGTCATGAGCGCGCCTTTGCTTGAAGTCTCTTCGCTGTTGATGCGTTTCCAGGGGCTCACCGCGCTCGACCAGGTGTCTTTTTCCATCGAGCGCGGCTCGGTCACGTCCCTGATTGGCCCCAACGGTGCCGGCAAGACGACCCTGTTCAACTGCGTCACCGGCATGTACACGCCCAGCGGTGGAGCTGTGCATTTCGAAGGCGAAGACATTACCGGCATGCCGGCGCACCGGGTCTCGCGCCACGGCATTGCCCGAACGTTTCAGAACCTGGCGCTGTTTGGCGGGCTCAGCGTGCTCGACAACCTGCTCGTCGGCGCTTACATGCAGGGTCGCTCGGGCCTGCTGCAGGGGGTGTTCCGGACAGCCCAGGTGCGTCGCGAGCAGGCGGCTGCCGAGCAGGCCGCGCTGGAGGTGCTGGCTTTCCTGGGCATGGAAGACGCCGCGCAGCTGATGCCAGCTGAATTACCTTACGGTCGGCAAAAGCAGGTTGAGTTTGCCCGGGCCTTGATGCAAAAGGCCCGGCTCATCATGCTCGATGAACCGATGGCCGGTATGAGTTCGGCCGAAAAAGCCGCGATGACGGCGCTGATCCAGCGGGTGCGCGCGCAGTACGGCATCACGTTTTTGATTGTGGAACACGACATCCCGGTCATCATGGACATCTCCGACAAGATCGTGGTGCTCGACTTTGGCCGCAAGATCGCCGAGGGACCGCCCCTGGCGGTGCAAAACAACCCCGAGGTGATCGCTGCCTACCTCGGCACCGGGCACTGACAGCCGCAGGCCGTCGCGCTCATTCATTTAATTATTGAGGACCAGACCATGAAAGAAGCCGTCATTGTTTCCACCGCCCGCACCGGCATCGCGCGCGCCTTCCGCGGTTCCTTGAACCAAACCAAGTCACCCAGCCTCATGGGGCACGTGATCCGGCACGCGGTCCAGCGGGCCGGCATCGAGGGCGCCGAGGTGGACGATGTGGTGGTCGGAGCCGTGCTGACCACTGGCACGGCCGGCATGAACCTGGCGCGTAATGCCGCCCTGGCGGCTGGATTGCCGGTGACCGTGCCCGGCCAGACGATGGATCGGCAATGCGCCTCCGGCCTGATGGCCATTGCCACCGCCGCCAAGCAGGTGATGGTGGACGGCATGCAGGTGGTTGTGGCTGGCGGCCAGGAGAACATCACGGCCGAGCAAAAATTCTATTTTGACAGCGTAATGGCGGCCACCGACCCGCAGCTGGTGGCGCAGGCGCCCCACGCCTACATGCCCATGTTGCAGACGGCCGAATTTGTGGCACGCAAGTACGGCATCAGCCGCGAAGCCCAGGACCTGTACGCCCTGGCGTCGCAGCAACGCACCGGCCTGGCGCAGCAGCAGGGTCGCTTCGATGCCGAGATCGTGCCCTTTGCCACCCGGATGGCGGTGGCCGACAAGGCCACGGGCGTCGTCAGTCTGCGTGACGTGGTGCTGGCACGCGATGAGGGCAACCGGCCCGACACCGCGCTGGAGGGCCTGTCTGCACTCAAGCCGGTGCTCGAAGGGGGCGTGGTCACCGCTGGCAACGCCAGCCAGTTGTCCGATGGTGCCAGCGCCTGTGTGCTGATGGAGCGGGGACTGGCCGAGCGGCGCGGTCTGGCGCCGCTGGGCCTTTACCGCGGCATGGCCGTGGCTGGCTGCGCCCCAGAAGAAATGGGCATCGGTCCAATTTATGCCATCCCCAAACTGCTGAAGCAGCATGGGCTGCGGGTACAAGACATCGGTCTGTGGGAACTGAACGAAGCCTTTGCCTGCCAGGCCGTGTATTGCCGCGATCACCTGGGCATTGACCCTGACCTGTACAACGTTGACGGCGGTGGTATCTCCATTGGCCACCCTTACGGCATGACCGGCGCCCGCCTGGTTGGCCACGCGCTGATCGAGGGGCAGCGCCGTGGTGTGAAATACGTTGTGGTGAGCATGTGCGTGGGGGGCGGCATGGGTGCTGCGGGTCTGTTCGAAGTAATGTGATGTCCGGCTCGGCTGGGGGCCAGCCGCGCCGCTGATCCATGGGCGAAAATCGGCGCTTCGCCGCGCCTGCCCCCATTCCTCCATGTCCCACCCCGTCCTGTCCGCCTTGTTGCCGGTGGTGCTGCTCATCGCTATAGGTTTGATAGCTGGAAAAGCAGGCTGGATAAGGGCTGAGGCCACAAAAGACCTGTCTAATCTGGTGTTCATGGTGCTCAGCCCGGCCTTGCTGTTTCGCACCATGAGCGTGGTGCATCTGGAGCAGCTCGATTTTCGGCCGGTCGCCATGTACTTTGTCTGTGCCGCGCTGCTGTTTGTGGCGGTGCTGGTCTGGCAGGGCCTGAACCGGCGCGCCATCCTGATGGCGCTGACCGCCACCTTCAGCAACACGGTGGCCATTGGTACGCCGCTGGTGGGTCTGGCCTACGGGCAGGCCGGGCTGGTGATCCTGTTTGCCCTGATCTCGGTGCACGCGCTGGTGCTGCTGACGCTGGCCACCCTGGTGCTGGAGCTGGCCACTGTCCGTGAGACGGCGGCCACTGGTGCTGCCGGTGCGGAGCGCCACC
>CAJAXU010000163.1 GCA_903948045.1 uncultured beta proteobacterium
ACCTCGACGGCCGCCCCATTAACGCGATTGCGCCCGAACATCGCAACATCGGCATGGTGTTCCAGAATTACGCACTGTTTCCGCACATGAGCGTGGCTGAGAACGTGGCCTTCCCGCTTTCGGTGCGCGGCATCAAGGGCGACGCAGCGATGGAGCGTGTGAACAGGGCGCTGGACAAGGTGGGCCTGAGCGGCTTCCAGTCGCGCCGGCCGGCCCAGATGTCGGGCGGCCAGCAGCAGCGGGTGGCGGTGGCCCGCGCCCTGGTGTTCGAACCCAAACTGGTGCTGATGGACGAGCCGCTGTCGGCGCTGGACAAACAGCTGCGTGAGCAGTTGCAGTACGAAATCAAGCGGCTGCACCACGAGCTCGGACTCACCGTGGTCTATGTCACGCACGACCAGACCGAAGCCATGGCCATGTCGGACCGGGTGGCGGTGTTTCACCAGGGCCGCATTCAGCAGATCGACGCGCCCACCACCTTATACGAGCGCCCGGCCAACGCCTTTGTGGCCCAGTTCATCGGCGAAAACAACCAGATCAAGGGCCGTGTGGTGGCGATCGACGGCGAGCGCTGCAGCGTGGTGCTTGAAGACGGCACCACGGTAGCGGCGCAGTCTGCCGGCGCGTTGAATGTGGGCGACCCCACCTTGCTGTCGGTGCGGCCCGAGCGAATTCACCTGAACCCGGCCACCGATGCCCAATCGACACGGGTCAGCGGTACGGTCATTGATGTGACCTACCTGGGCAGACATGCGCGCGTTCGCCTTAAGGCGTGCGGGCTTGAAGATTTCATCGTTACGCTTCCCAACGATGGACGCGATCTGGCGCTGGCCACTGGCAGCACGCTGACCTTGGGTTGGCGGGCGGTCGATTGCCGTGCGCTGGTGCGCGAATGAGGGCGGTAATTCCTGTTATGTGGAGAACAACATGTTCACAAAGTATCAACTGAGCGCAGTGGCAGTCGCCAGTGCCGCCGTCCTTGCCATCCTGCCAGGTACGAGTGCGGCGCAACAAAGCCTGACCGTGACCTCCTGGGGCGGCGCCTACACGGTGAGCCAGGTGGAATCGATGCACAAGCCCTTCGCGGCTTTGAAGAAGATCAACGTGGTGTCGCAAGACTACAACGGTGACCTGGCCGAGATCGCGGCGCAGGTCAAGACCGGCAACGTCAAGTGGGATCTGGTCGACGTCGAGCCGGCCGAAGCCATGAAGGGCTGCGAAGAAGGCCTGTTCGAGAAAATTGACGCTAGCAAACTGCCGCCCGGCGCCGATGGCACCCCCGCCTCCAAAGACTTCGGCCCCGGCCTGGTGTTGCCTTGCGCTGTTGCCAACATCACTTACGCCAACGTGGTGGCTTATGACAAGGCCAAGCTCGGCGCCAATGCCCCGAAGACGCTGGAAGACTTCTTCAACCTGACCAAGTTCCCCGGCAAGCGTGGCATGCGCAGCAACCCGAGCGTGAACATGGAATGGGCCCTGTTGGCAGACGGCGTGCCAGTGGCTGACGTCTACAAGTTGCTGGCAACGCCTGCCGGTGTCGACCGCGCTTTCAAGAAACTTGACACCATCAAGAGCAGCATCGTCTGGTGGAAAGCCGGCGCCCAGCCACCACAGCTGCTGGCCTCGGGTGAAGTCGTGATGACCAGCGTCTACCACGGCCGCATCGTTGATGCCAACCAGAAGGACAAGAAAGACTTTGCCTTGGTGTGGGACGGTCAGATCCAGGTGCCTGACATGTGGGCCATCGTCAAAGGCGGCAAGAATGTCGAGCTGGCGCAGGAGTTCGTGCGTTTTGCCACCGGCACCCAGCCCTTGGCCGATCAGTCGAAGTACATCGCCTATGCCCCTGCCCGCACTTCATCGGTAGCCAAGATCCCGGCCTCCAACCCGAACAAGGCTTGGCTGCCGAACGCTGGCCATGCCGGTCGCTCGATGCTGACCGATGCCAAGTTCTGGACCGACAACGGTGACGACCTGAACAAGCGCTTCAGCGCCTGGATGGCGAAGTAAACCGTGGACAAGGGCGAACAGAACGACCTGATCCGGCGCCTGCGTCGCGCAGAGTGGCGCGGCCGCCTGCGGGCCTATGCGCTGATCGCGCCTCTGTTCGTCTTTGTCGCGTTGAGCTTTTTGCTGCCGCTGGGTAGCGTTTTGCTCAACAGCGTCTACGACCCGGTCGTGCCCGACGGCCTGCCCCGCACCTTCAAGGCGCTGGCAGACTGGAACGGGCCACGTGACCAGGTGCCGCCCGAACCGGTGTTCGCGGCCCTGGCCCTAGACGTCAAAATCGCCGCACGTGCCGAAAAATCCGGCCCTATCGGCGGCCGACTGAATATTGAAGAAACCGGCCTGCGCAGCGTGTTCATGCGCGCGGCCCGTCGCGTCAGCGCCCAGGAGCAGGGCCCCTGGACGCCTTTTTTTGAAAGTGCCGACCCGGCCTGGGCCAAACCCGCTATCTGGGGAACCATCCGCAACCTGGAATCGCGCGAGCACACGCTGTTTTTCCTGTCTGCTGTCGACATGAAGCGCCAAAGTGACGGCCAGGTGGCGCTGCAAAGTGACGACCAGCGCATCCATGTGACCATTTACCTGCGCACCCTGGGCGTGGCGCTGACCGTGACCCTGGCCTGCCTGGCGCTGGGCTTTCCCATTGCCTACCTGCTGGCGCATTTGCGTGACAAAACCGCCAACCTGTTGCTGATTTTGGTGCTACTGCCGTTTTGGACCTCGCTGCTGGTGCGCACCACGGCTTGGGTGGTGGTGCTGCAAAAAGAGGGTGTGGTCAATTCGCTGTTGCAGTCACTGGGCATCATTGCCGAACCCTTGCCACTGATTTTCAACCGGTTTGGCGTGGTGGTTGCTATGACGCACATCCTGCTGCCGTTCACCATCCTGCCCTTGTATTCGGTCATGCGCCAAATTCCGGCGTCTTACGTGCGGGCGGCGCGCTCGCTCGGCGCCAGCCCCAGCCTGGCGTTTTGGCGGGTGTACCTGCCACAGTGCGTGCCGGGCCTGAGTGCCGGTGCCTTGCTGGTGTTCATCCTGTCTCTCGGCTACTACATCACGCCCGCGCTGGTGGGCGGTGCCACCGACCAGCTGATCAGCCACTTCATTGCCGACAACATCGGGCGCTCGCTGAACTGGGGCTTGGCCTCGGCCCTGTCGAGCATTTTGCTAGTGGCCGTGTTGGCGCTGTACTGGGCCTACGACCGGGTCGCCGGCGTCAGTAACGTGAGGCTGGGCTGAAAATGGACTTCCCCCCGTACACCACGCCCCTGCAGCGCGCCGGCCACTGGGCCCTTTGGCTGGGTTGCGGCGCCATTCTGGTGTTTCTGATTGCGCCAGTGCTGGTGGTAGTGCCGCTGGCCTTCAATAATGAGCCTTACTTTAATTTTCCGGTGCGCGAGTACAGCCTGCGCTGGTTCAATGACCTGTTTGGTAACCCGGTCTGGCTGGCTGCCATTCGCAACAGCCTGGTTACCGCCACGCTGGCGACGTTGATCGCCACGGCGCTGGGCACGCTCGCCGCCGTCGGGCTCAACCACCGCAACCTGCCGGGTCGGCGCCTGATCATGGCGCTGCTGGTGTCGCCGATGATCGTGCCCGTGGTGGTGCTGGCCGTCGGCGCCTACTTTTTCTTCTCCAAACTTGGCATTGCCAACAACCTGCTGGGCATTGTGCTGGTGCACGCCGTGCTGGGGGTACCATTTGTGGTGATCACCGTCAGTGCCACCCTGGCCGGCTTTGACATGGGCCTGTTGCGTGCCGCGCGCGGCCTGGGCGCCTCGCCGTTGACCGCGTTTCGGCGCGTGATGCTGCCAATCGTCTGGCCCGGCGTGCTGTCAGGCGCGTTGTTTGCCTTTGCCACGTCGTTCGACGAGGTGGTGGTGGTGCTGTTCCTGGGCGGGCCGGGTCAAACCACGCTGCCGCGCCAGATGTGGTCCGGCCTGCGCGAACAACTGTCGCCCACCATTCTGGCAGCGGCCTTTGTGCTGATCATCTTTGCGGTGATCATGCTGCTGGTGCTGGAGATGCTCCGCCGGCGCAGTGCGGCGATGCGTGGGTTGGCCGATTGATCGGGTTCTGCAGCCCCAGGCTTTGGCGCCTGTAGCCTGTCGACCCATCACAGCCTGCTGTCTGTCATTCCCGCCCCCGATCAGGTCGAGGGCAGGCTGCAGCGGGAATCCACAACACCCTGGATTCCCGGTCGAGCCGGGAATCACATTTACAGTGCCTCGCGCCCGGCCTTCTTGCGCTCGTGCTCTTTCAGGTAGCGCTTGCGCAGCCGGATCGACTTGGGCGTGATTTCGACCAGTTCGTCGTCATCGATGAACTCCACACCGTACTCCAGCGTCAGCATGATCGGGGGCGTGATCTTGATGGCGTCTTCCTTGCCGCTGACCCGGAAGTTGGTGAGCTGCTTGGTGCGCGTGGCATTGACCACCAGGTCGTTGTCACGGTTGTGGATACCCACAATCATGCCCTCATAGACGGGGTCGTTGGGGCGCACAAACATGCGGCCGCGGTCATCGAGTTTGCCCAGCGCGTAGGTGAAAATTTCGCCCTCGTCCATGGAAATCAGCACGCCATTCTTGCGGCTGCCGATCTCGCCCTTGAAGGCCTCGTAGCGGTCGAAAATATTGGCGATCAGGCCTGAGCCTCGTGTCAGGTTCAAGAATTCGTTGGTGAAACCGATCAAGCCACGCGCTGGGATGCGGTACTCTAGCCGGACACGGCCACGGCCATCGGGTTCCATGTTCACCAGGTCACCCTTGCGCTCGCCCAGGGCCTGCATCACCCCGCCTTGGTGTTGGTCTTCGATGTCGACCGTCACCATCTCGATGGGCTCATGCTTTTCGCCGTTTACCAGTTTGAAGACCACGCGTGGTTTGGAGACGGCTAATTCATAGCCCTCGCGCCGCATGTTTTCCAGCAGGATGGTCAGGTGCAGCTCGCCGCGTCCCATCACTTCGAAAATACCCTCTTCATCGGTTTCTTTTACTCGCAGGGCCACGTTGTGCTGCAGCTCTTTTTGCAGGCGGTCCCAGATTTGCCGGCTGGTGACGTACTTGCCTTCGCGCCCCGCCAGCGGCGAGGTGTTGACGCAGAAGTTCATCGTCAGCGTTGGCTCGTCCACCTTGAGCATGGGCAACGGCGCCGGGCTCAGCGGGTCGGTGATGGTCACGCCAATGCCGATGTCGGACAGGCCGTTGATCAGCACAATTTCACCCGGGCCGGCTTCCAGCGTTTGCACCCGCTCCAGGCCTTGAAAGGTCAACACTTGGTTGATACGGCCTTTGACGGTACGGCCATCCGGGCCCTCCATCACCAGCACGTCCATCGATGGCCGGATGGTACCGGCGCTGATGCGGCCAACGCCAATTCTGCCGACAAAGGTCGAGAAATCAAGCGCCGAAATTTGCAGCTGCAGCGGTGCCGCCGGATCGCCCGTTTGCGCAGGCACGTGGCTCAGCACGGTATTGAACAGCGCCGACATGTCCGGGCCCCACTGTTCGCCGGGCTTGCCTTCTTCCATCGAGGACCAGCCGTTGATGCCCGAGGCATAGACCACGGGGAAGTCGAGCTGCTCATCTGTGGCGCCAAGCTTGTCGAACAGGTCAAACGCGGCGTTGACCACGTAGTCCGGCCGGGCACCAGGCTTGTCCACTTTGTTCACCACCAAGATAGGCTTGAGGCCCAGGGCCAGCGCCTTTTTGGTGACGAAACGGGTTTGCGGCATGGGACCTTCCTGTGCGTCGATCAGCAGCACAACGCCGTCCACCATGCTCAGGGCCCGCTCCACCTCGCCGCCAAAGTCGGCGTGGCCGGGTGTATCGACGATGTTGATGTGTGTACCTTCCCAGGTGACGGCGCAATTCATGGCCAGAATCGTGATGCCACGTTCTTTTTCAATGGCGTTGTTGTCCATCACCGTATCGACCACTTTTTCGTGTTCGGCAAAGGTGCCAGACTGCCGCAGCAGCTGGTCCACCATGGTGGTCTTGCCATGGTCCACGTGGGCGATGATGGCGATGTTTCG